>CAVCVO010000034.1:0-42796 GCA_963606005.1 Anaerovoracaceae bacterium | reverse complement strand
TTATTTGGATGAAATTAAACTACAAAGCTAATTTCTTAACTTACTCTTGATTTTGTTAATGAATGTAAATAATTATACAAGATTATAGACACTCCTTTAAAAAATAAAAATACTATTTTGCACAGTGGGGCTAAAAAAAAGGCTAACTGATAGGGAATTTCTGCTTATATTTCAATTTTTTTCTCTTTTGAAAAGTAAAATTCATGATAATCTCTACCTTTTCTAGTGGATCCATTGGTGGATTCATAATGAAGCAGAATAGATTCAAATAGTTCTGTAATTCATCTCTGTTAAAGCCAGAGTGACTATCCAAGAACTCTTTTAGCAGAAAATGTATATGGTTGATCCTATCCATTGGATTATCTTTATCACTAAGTCCTTTTGTTTCTGATGATAGGTGTATCTCTTGTTTTAATTCTAACTTTTCGACTATCTTGGAATGTGCATTCTCACCATCATGGATCATTAAGGATCCTTTCTTAATCTTGGCTTTGAAACTATTAAATATCTTATTTTTAGATGGTTTTCCTTTACCACATACAAAACAACATACACCAGTAGCATCACCACCTACTGCTATACAATACTTATTCTTGGATAGACCTCTTTTCTTTTTGCCATCTTCAGTAACTGTTATCTTTCTTTTAACTTCACTGTAGTATGTCTCATCAAAATAAACAATATCTTCTAACACAAGATCATTTTGATAGTCTTCAAGTAGTAAAAATAGCTTAGAAAGCCAATATTCTGATGTTGTAGGTGAGTTTTTGTTGTTTCTAGCTGTTGCAGAGGTACTAGAAAACTTAAAAATATTCAAACAGAACTCTAGCCATTCCTTAATTGGTATCTTGTGATCTTCGAATATTGTATTAGTAGTGACAGAGAATTTCCTATCACAATCTTTACACTTATATTGTTGAACGCCGTTTTTACTAAAACCATTCTTTTTGAAATTAACTGAGTCACAATATGGACAAGAGTTAACAGGTATCTTATTAAGATAAGTTGCTTCTCCAGCAAATAATAAAGATTGATGTTTATTGTAATAGTTAGATAAGTAAGCTTCAGTTAAAGCTTGTTGTACAAGAGTTTTCTCCACAGAATAATCCCATGGAGTTCTTCTCAAATACTTAAAATTAGATTTTTTGCTCATATGTGGTGTCTCTTGATTTTGGTAGACAGTAATGTGGAGACCACCACGTCAATATGCATTACTATCTGCCAAAATCAATATTTATTGGCTTTCTAAGCCACCACGATTATAGCTAAATCAGTCCCACTGTGCAAAATAGTATTTTTTTAAATAAAGCGACTAGTTTTAACTGTCGCTAAATCAACACTCAATATATACACGAACTTTTTCTCAAAAGTCAATTGATTGAAGCTCCTAATGATAATATTTAACAAGCCAAGATTTATCATTAAAATAATCAAGTGTGCTCATATGAGAGCCATTATATAAGTCACTAGCAAGTTCTAATATCACATCTTTTAGTTCTAGTTCATCAAGATATTTTTGTGGTATCTTTTCATAACCAAGATAAGCCCCTAAGATATTGCCAGTTACTGCTCCTGTAGAATCACTATCCCCTTTATGATTAACAGAAACTATCAAAGCTTTTTGTATGTCATCACTATACTTCAATGAGCAATACAATGCAATTGCTAAAGTTTCCTCTGCTACCCAACCTTCACCAAGCAAATGGATCGCTTCTAGATCATCAATATCTTTTTGTGATAACTCTATCGCCTTATCAATAAGTGCAATTAATTCTCCAATGTGTTCTTTATCCTTAAACAATTCTTCTATGAAAGATTTTGCTGATCGAACTGCCGAAATAAGAGAAATATCATCATCATGAGAAACCAAACTTATGATATGAGCTACAACAGCTGAAGGCATGTAACCTAAATCATGGCCATGAGTCAAAGCAGAACTTTCAGCAGCAAGCTTGTCTATCTCCTCAAATGAATGATACTTACTACTAAAAAACAAGCCGATAGGAGCAACACGCATGATACCACCACAACCTTTAGAATTATTTATTGGATCAGCTATTGTTCCATTTGATCCACTTAATATGGCTGACAAACAAGTATGACCTGGTTCTCTACTTGAAAATAATCTTGATTCATTTAACAACCAAGAATTGTTTCCTTTGGAGTGAGAAGAAAAACTTTCGCTCTGAGTTATTAACCAATCCTTATAACTATCCGCAATACACTTTACATATTTAGGCTTTTCCCTTTTTATTTTTGAGATAGTAGCAGCTACCAATAAACCATTAGCGGTAAACATGCTCATTTGAGTATCATCCGATATCTGAGCAATACCATTTACTGTATCAAATTCTGTTAAACCTTTTTCGCCATAACTAGAAAAGATCTTTTTTTCATTTAAGAACTCAATAGGATAACCCAAAGCATCACCAATAGCTCCTGCTATTAGACATCCTTTATATTTATCTATACTATTCATTTTTTCTCCTTAACCTAGCATAACATCAAGTATCATCATAGTTGTCTTACCAATAGAATGCTTTTGTATGCCTTCGACCTCTTTATCAAACTGATGCAAATGGGGTATGACACTATCTAAGAATAATAAGAAAAACATTCCTAACCAAATGCCGATAAAAGCAGGTAGAACTGCCAATTTACCTTTTGAACTTTCTTGCTCAATACCCGGTATAAGCAAACTCCAAATTGAAGCAGCTACCATCACTCCTGCAGCAAATCCTGTTAGTATCTTTTGCACACTTTCCTTTAATTGATTCTTTAATAAATAAACACAGACAGCACCTAAGCAAGTACCAATAAAAGGTAAAGCCAATCCAATAATAACTTCTTTGCTCATTGATCCTCTTTCTAACTAACTATTGAACAAGGATCTTTCATGAGCTCGCTTTACTAATTCTTTTAGAAGTACTTCCATATCCTTTGCACATTTATTAGCGATAGCTTGTACTTGCTCATGAGATAATTCCTCAGTAGTTAAGTTAAGACCACTCTCATAGTTAGTGATACAACTAATAGAGACGATCTTCATCTTTAATTGTAACGCAGCTATGCACTCACATGCAGTACTCATGCCCACAGCATCAGCTCCTAATAATTTAAATGCTCGCATTTCTGCTGGCGATTCATATTGTGGACCACTAGCTTGAACATATATACCACTATGGACATCGATAGAGTTATCCTTAGCGATCTCTAATACTAACTCTCTTAAATTTTTATCAAACATACCTGTTGTATCAGGAAATCTATTACCTAATTCTGGATAATTTTCTCCAAGTAATGGTGAAGGGACAAAGAAAGCTAATTGATCAGTAAAGACCATAAATGATGCTGGCTTAAAATCAACACGCATACTACCAGCAGCATTAGTAAAGATGATATTAGTTGCTCCTAAAGCATGCATCACTCTTAAAGGTAAGACAACATCTTGCATTGAATAACCTTCATAATAGTGTACTCTTCCTTGCATGACCACAACTTTTACTTCACCAATATAGCCAAAGACAAATCTACCAACATGACCTTCAGCACTACAAGTAGGAAAACCCTCAAGATCTTTATAGTCTACAGTAGTCACGATATCGATATTTTCTGCAAAACTATTTAATCCACTGCCTAAAACAATTGCTACTTGGGGGACAAAATCAGTTTTTTTCCTGATCAAGCTTACATATTTTTTAATTTTTTCTACTTCATTCATAAACAAAAACCTCTTTAATTTATTTTAACATTTGGTAGAATATTAGTAAACGGAGGATGTTTATGAAATACTTTATTGCTTCTGATATTCACGGCTCTTACTATTATGGCAAGATGGTCGTTGATAAATTTATTGCTTCTAAATCTGACAAACTTATTCTTTTAGGAGATATCTTATACCATGGACCACGTAATGACTTGCCAGTTGATTATAATCCAAAAGAACTTACAAAACTTTTAAACCAATACAAGAAAGATATCATCTGTGTTCAAGGCAATTGTGATGCCGATGTTGATCAAATGGTCTTACAATTTCCTATACTTGCTCCTTATTTTATCATGGAAGTAAATGGCATCAATGTTTACTTCACTCATGGTCACAAGTTCAATAATGATAACTTACCACCATTAAATAGTGAAGATATCTTAGTACACGGTCATACTCATGTTCAAAGAAAAGAATTTTACCCAACTCATACTTATCTAAATCCAGGAAGTATCTCTTTACCAAAAGAAGATAGCTATCACGGCTATATGATATTAGAAAATGACTCGTTCTACTGGTATGACGAAAACGATGTATGTCACGACTCTTTAAAAGTTGGAAAGGATTAATATGATCGATTTAAAAAAAGTAAAATGGTATTGTGATGAATGCGGCTCTTACTTAAATGATCAAGAAGGTTTTACTACTGATCAACTATTCTGTACTTGCACTAAATGTGGTTGGATCAATACGATCAGTGAAGAAGATATCTTGACTGATGAACAATATAATAGTTTTAAAAGTTCTGGTTTTACATCATATAATGATTATATTGATGATTATTATCAAAAGTTGGATGAAAAAGAGCAAGCCGAATTAGAAGAAAAGCTTCGTGAAGAATTAAAGAACTTATAAAAAAATATCCGCAAATAACGGATATTTTCTTTTTAACTACTTACGTAAACCTAAACGGTCGATCAATGTTCTGTAACGGTTGATATCCTTATCACGAAGATAGTTCAACATGTTACGTCTTTTACCGATCATCATCATTAAACCACGATATGAATGGTGGTCTTTTTTGTGAACCTTTAAGTGTTCAGTTAAGCGGTTGATATTAGCTGTTAAGATAGCAATTTGAACTTCTGGACAACCAGTGTCGCCTTCCTTAATAGCATAATCCTTAATGATCTGTTGTTTTTCTTCTTTAGAAATCATTTTTCTTTCCTCCTATATAAACAGATGACCTTAAAAACTGGGTAATGATGCTGAGGAACATCAAAACTAAGTTAATAAGCACTTGTATGATATCATTATTGATCCATAAAATCAATCAAAATATCATTCAATACATAGATACCTTTTTCTGTAGTCTTTAAATGTGAATTTTTAACTTCTAATAGTCCCCTATTGATATTTTTTTCAATAGGTTGATGATATTTTTCTAAGATATTACAACTAAATCGATCATCAAACTTGTTGATATCAATTCCTTCATTTAATCTTAGATTCATCATGATAGCTTCAAAAATGACATCATCAATCGTAAGTCTTGTCTTTTCTTTACAATAATCATCTTTAAGATAATCAACAAAATTACTAGTATTTTCAAATCTAGTCCTACCTACTTTTCCACAAGCCGATAAACCTACACCAAGATAATCTTGATAATACCAATAAGTCTTATTATGCAAAGATTCAAAAGTACTTATCGCAAAATTACTCGTCTCATATTGTTTATAGCTATGACTATTTAAAAATTCGATGATAGTCTGATACATCAAGAAAGTTGTCTCATCATCTGCTTTTTGATATCCACTTAACCCCAATTTAGAATGAGGATAAACTTCTAGATCATAGATTGAGATATGTTGTATCGGCAACATGACTGCCTGTTTAAGATCACTTATAACATTACTTAAGCCTTGACTAGAAAAGCCAAACATCAAATCTATCGATCTATTTTTAATACCTACTTCTTCCAAATAAGATAAAGTATCATAAACATCTTTATTTGTATGTTTTCTACCGATCTCTTTTAGTAAAGCCTCATCAAAAGTCTGAACACCTAGCGAAACCCTATTGACACCATATTGTTTTAGTAAGGTAGCTTTATCTCTATCAAATGTCTCAGGATTAACTTCAATAGTATATTCTTTAACATTTTTAAATCGAGAAAGCATCTTTAATAATCTTTCAAGCTGTTGGTGATCTAAAGAGGTAGGAGTGCCTCCACCGATATAGATTGTTTCAAAACTATCTTGTTGGATCAGATCGATCTCTTTATTAAGATGAGTAAGGTATCTATCAGCTAAAGCTTTCTCATAGATACATCTAGAAAAGTCACAATAATAACAGATGTGCCAGCAAAAAGGTATATGAACGTATAAAGCTTTAATCATCTTTGTGTGGATACCTTCTATAAACATCGACCATCTTTTCTTCAATGATCTTTTTAACATCCCAATCTTGATCAATAGCGATAGATAAAGCATACATTAGAACATCAGCTAATTCTGCTTTAACAGCCTCTAAATCAATATTTTCTTCACTCCATTGAATAGTTTCTAATAGTTCAGCTGCTTCTACTGATACTGATTTGATAAGAGATGCTAAAGTATCTGTCTTATCCCAACCACAGTCTTTACGCATCTTTTGGATAACTTCTAATACTTCTTGCATACTACTTGATCTCTTCTCCCATTGATAATAAAGCCATGAAAGCTTCTTGTGGTATCTCTACTTCTCCTACTGCTTTCATTCTCTTTTTACCTTCTTTTTGTTTCTCTAATAGTTTTTTCTTACGAGAAACATCGCCACCATAACATTTAGCTAAGACATTCTTACGATAAGCTTTGATATTGGTACGAGCTATTACTCTTCCACCAACTGCCGCTTGAATTGGAATTTCAAATAATTGCGAAGGGATCAACTCTTTTAATCTTCTAGTGATATTACTGCCTCTTTGATAAGCAAAGTCGACATGAACAATACTTGCTAGGGCATCAATGACTTGACCATTGATCAAGATATCCATTCTCTGCAAATTAGAAGTACGATACTCGATAAGTTCATAATCTAAAGAAGCATAACCTTTTGTACAAGATTTTAATTTATCAAAGAAATCAAAGATGATCTCAGAAAGCGGTAATTCATAAATTACCGTAACACGATTTTCATCCATATAAACGATATCCTTATAAGTGCCACGTTTATTTTGACATAATTCCATGATTGGACCGATATAATCCTTTGGGGCCATGATACTAGCACGAACATAAGGTTCAGCGATTGAATCTACTTGTTGATTTGCAGGTACTAAAGCTGGATTATCAATATTCATCACTGTGCCATCAGTTAAAGTAATCTGATAGATAACACTTGGTGCTGTCGCAATAAGATCAAGATCATATTCTCTTTCTAGTCTTTCTTGTACAACATCCATATGTAATAAGCCTAAGAAACCACATCTAAAGCCAAAGCCTAATGCCTGAGAGGTCTCAGCTTCGAAAACTAATGAAGCATCATTTAGTTGTAATTTCTCCAAAGCATCTCTTAGATCGTTATATCTAGCATTGTCTGTAGGATAAAGTCCACAATAAACCATTGGTTGTAATTGTTTATAACCAGCAAGTGGCTCATCACAAGGATTATCAGCATTAGTGACTGTATCGCCAACTCGCACATCTTTTACTGATTTGATCGAAGCAGCAAACCAACCTACTTCTCCACATTCTAACACTTCTCTATTTATCTCTTTTGGCGAACGAATGCCAACTTCTGTTACTAAATATCTAATGCCATTAGACATGAACTCAATGTTATCGCCTACTCTTAATGTGCCATTTTTGATCCTAACAGCTACGATTATCCCTCGATAAGAATCATAGTAACTATCAAAGATCAAAGCTTGAAGTGGAGCATTGGGATCACCACTAGGAGCAGGAACATATTTAACGATATTTTCCAATACTTGATGAACATTTAAACCTGTCTTAGCACTGATAAGAGGAGCATCGCTAGCATCAAGACCAATATCATTTTCAATCTCTTTTCTAACTTCTTCTGGCATAGCACTTGGAAGATCGATCTTATTGATGACAGGAATAACTGTAAGATCATTATCGATAGCTAAATAAACGTTAGCTAATGTTTGAGCTTCCACTCCTTGAGTAGCATCAACAACTAAAACTGCTCCTTCACAAGCAGCTAAAGAACGCGATACTTCATAACTAAAGTCGACATGACCCGGTGTATCGATCAAATGGAAAAGATAGTCATGACCATCATCACTATGATAGTTAAGACTTACCGCATTTAATTTGATTGTAATGCCTCTTTCCTTTTCAAGATCAAGATCATCCAATATTTGATCGACCATATCTCTACTTTTAACTGTATTAGTCTGCTCTAGGATCCTATCAGCTAAAGTTGATTTGCCATGATCGATATGTGCAATGATCGAAAAATTCCTAATATATTTCTGTTCCATCTTCTACCTATTTTCTAATCTTTTCCAAAAAATAATTTACTGTATCCGCTAATAATAACGATAACAATATCTGTACACTGTTTTTGATGATCGATACTTGCAAAATGACTTTGCCATACAAGTAAAGATCAACTAATACCATCGCAACAACTAAAATGATACCTGCCACAAAAGTAACGCTAGTAAACTTCTTTTTCTTTTCTAAAAAGAAACTTACAAAATAAGCCTCTGCAGCTTTGATCACAAAAGTAAATAAAGCATATTGCCTACATCCCAATAGAAAATCACATATTACGCAAGGAATGCCAGCAACTAACATCCCATAAGAAGGGATGAAATATTTAGCCAATACCATAATGATACCATCAGATAAACTGATATAACCAAGATTACCCATGTCATAATTTACAAAGTAAGTTACCGCAAAGATAAGTATCATCATCAATAAATAAGCTAATATCTTCTTTAACACATTGATCTTCCTTCCCAATTTTTGCCAACTCCATTACGGAAGTCCTTACTACTCATGACATTCTTGCCTTCAAGTTGTAATTTTTTGATCAAGATGACTTTATCATCAACAACGATACCAAACTCTTTACCCACAAAGACGATCGTACCATTAGTAGCTTTTTCTTCTAATTCAGTTGGCTCAACTTCATAAAGTTTGACTTTCTTGCCATCAACAATACCATAACAACATGGCTCATCAGATAAGCCTCTGATCTGATCATAGACTTGCTTATAGCTTTTTGTTAGATCGATATGCTCTTCCTCTTTAGTGATGTTATAACCAAAAGTAACTTGGTCTTCATCTTGCTTAATAGAAGAATAATCCTTATCAATGATATGTGGTAATGTCTCTAATAAAAGCTCTACACCAACTTGAATCAATTTATCATGTAAAGAATGGTAAGTATCATTGATATCGATATCTACTTCTCTTTGGGCAATGATATCACCACTATCCATTTTCTTAGCCATTTCCATGATCGTCATACCTGTCTTAGCATAACCATCGATGATAGCATGTTGGATCGGTGCTCCTCCCCTTAACTTAGGTAATAAAGAAGCATGAACATTGATACAATGGACATTTTCTAATAATGCCATTGGAATGATCTGACCATAAGCACAAGTAACGATCAGATCCGGTTTATAATCTAAAATATTTTGATAATCTTCTTTGATCTTTATTGGTTGTAATACCGGTATATTCTTTTCTAGAGCATATTGTTTAACAGGACAATATACTATTGTCTGTTTTCTACCAACAGCTTTATCTGGTTGAGCAACAACCGCTACAACATCATAACCATTTTCTACCAAGCAACGTAATATCTCTTTACCAAATACAGGTGTACCCATAAATACTATCTTAACGTTTTTCATTTTTTTCATCACCATTACTTATTATACAATATTTTTAACTCTCTAAAGTAAAAAAGCAATGTAACTCATTGATACATTGCTAGGGTTTAATAATCTTTTTAAGTTTTATTCCTTTATACTTACCAGTAAAATTTCTTCTGATCTTGATCCTATCAATATTCTCACCGATAAATACAACTTTTCCTTCAGTATTACCATCAAAGTTAGTAATACTATATCTGTTATTACTGACATCAAATTGCAGATATTCTTCTTGTACTTTTAATTGTCCCTTAGCTCTAACGATCTTACCAAACTCATTTCTTACAAGCTGTTCTAGAAAAAAGATCAATGTAGTAAGATCATCCATATAAACAGTATTTAAGGCAAAACTATCTAATAAAATTGCTTCTCTTTCTTCTTTAATGACTTGACCAGCAAGATCCTTATTTAATAAATTTAGCCAATCAGTATTTTCAAAAGAAGAATAATGCTCTGTAAAGATTGTACAACTCTTATTTATAGTCCTTAGATAGTTCTTTACTTCTTGTTTTTCATCATTTGAAACATTCTCACTTTTGGATAAGATTAGTGTTCCACTATTTTCTATCTGATCAAGATACAAGTCAGCATATTCTTTAGAGTATTGATGAACACTATTGATGTCAACGATAGTAATAGGAGATAAGATACTTATCTTTTCGTATTGGATCTTTTGTAAGTTAGTAATGATATTGCTAAGTTTTCCAACTCCCGTAGGTTCAATGATCAGATACTCCGGGTCGATCGCATTAGCAATAGTCAATACCGAATTAGCTAGATCAGCTTTACCACTACAACAGATACAATTTTCTGTTAACTCCCAGATATTGATCTTTCTATCATCAAACCTTTGCGAATCGATATTTTCAGCCCCATATTCATTTTCTAATATTGCGAAATCTTTACCCGTCTCTTTTACTAAAGATTGAATAAAAGTAGTCTTGCCTGCACCTAAAAATCCCGAAATGATAAGTATCTTCATTTTTTAGTAACTTATCCTTACTACTGGTTTGATAAGATCAGCTGGTTTATCTCTCATTAAGAATAGAGCTTCTTCTAAATGTTGCCAACCATCAAATACGTGCGTACTTAATGGTGAAACGTCAAGTCTTCCTGAAGATACTAGCGCACCTAATTTTTCCATACGTAAACGTCCACCAGGCATTAAACCACCACTGATCGTCTTGTGACCCATACCAACACCCCATTCAACGCGTGGAATCTTAACATAATCACCTGAACCTAAATAATTGACATTACCAATCTTACCACCCGGTTTTAAACACTTGATAGCTTCAGCGAATGTATCTACTGATCCACCAGCAATAATGACTTTATCAACACCTTTGCCCTTAGTTAGAGCTAGAACTTGTTCACTTATTGGCCCATTCTTATAATTGATAAACTCACTAGCTCCATACTTCTTAGCTGCTTCTACACATACTGGTCTAGTACCTACGGCTAAGATCCTTGAAGCACCACGTAAGCTTGCTCCAGCAACTGACATTAAACCTACTGGCCCAATACCAATGACAAGAACTTCATCACCAAATTGAACATCTGCTAACTCAACACCATGGAAACCCGTAGGGACCATATCTGACAGTTGACAAGCATCAACTGCATCGATATTTTCTGGTAGATGAGCTAAATTACCATCAGCATCATTAACATGAAAATATTCCGAGAATACTCCGTCCTTGAAGTTAGAGAATTTCCAACCGGCTAACATACCACCAGAATGCATTGAATATCCTGCTTGGGCTTCTAAGGAATTCCAGTCCGGTGTAATGGCTGGAACTAATACCTTATCACCTGGTTTGAAGTCTTTAACTAACTGTCCAACTTCTACAACTTCTGCACAACATTCATGTCCCAAGATCATGTTGTGACGCTCACCAATGGCACCTTCCCACAACGTATGGATATCACTAGTACAGATAGCAACTGCAAGTGGCTTACAGATAGCATCCATAGGTCCATATGTTGGAGTGTCTTTTTCGATCCAACCAGATTGGCCGATCTTGATCATAGCATAACCTTTCATTGTATTTCCTCCTTGTAAAGTTCATACCATAGTTATTGTATCAATCACAATTTTCACTTGTCAACAATTTCACATGTTTTAATTGTCTCAAATTTGTTTCAGTAAATTCTCAAAAAACCATTGCAATTTTATGCAATGGTAAATAATCATGAATATTCCACTTTGATGGAGCCACTCATTCTCCAACACAGAACCCCCGTGTCTAATCTAATTAACAATATACAAAGAGTGATGATCAAAGTCTACTATTACATAGTAAAAACTTGTACCTACCTTTAGATACAGGTACATAATTCATCGATTCTTGGGGTAATTTCATTCAAGAAATTCTATCCAATTTTGTCAATCTTGGTATCTTATTTTAAATCGATTTTTCTCAGTTGTCCCCAGAATTGTCACCATCATTTTTTGACAAACCCCACGAATTCTCGATTACCCCAAAAAAAACCGCCTTTTCTATATAGGATCGGCGGTTTGATCTTTAATTTATCTTATAGATAGAATGGTTCCAAAGTAGCGATGATGCCATTTTCGTAAATGTAATCAGGTTCGCCTTGAATTAATGGTAAGCAATAATCGTAGAATTCTTGAGACATACCTTGATATTCAGGTAAGATCCATTCTGCAGGAACATGCTTAACGAAGTTAGCTACCTTATCAGCATCAACTGTGAAGAATTCAGCATTGTAAGGTTGACCCTCTTCTCTCTTAACAGCAACCATCTTGCCTGTGAAGTTAGGATCCATTGAATGCATATGAGCAGACATACCTAATCTGAATGACTCTTCAACATCTGTCTTAGATTGAGAATTACTATTACATCTCTGTAATGTACTCATATCTTGAACCTTAGCTCTAGCAGAGATACCTGCTTCTAAGATCATATTCTTAATAGCATTACCAGCACCACCTAAGATAGCATGACCGAAGCCATCGTTCTTAGCATCGCCAGCAGCTAAGTAAGTGCCATCAGCATAATGAGCGCCTTCACTTACAACGATATAGCACTTGTTAGTCTTATCAACGATCTCTTTAACCTTTGATAAGAATAATTCTTTATCGAAATCCTCTTCAGGAAGAACCAATAAATCAACTTTACCGCTTAATACAGTAGAAGCAGCTAACCAACCAGCATCTCTACCCATAGTCTCTAAGATGAATACTTCTTGACGAGTATAAACATTAACGTCTAACCAAGTAGTCTTAGCAACTGTAGCTAAGAACTTAGCACAAGAAGCAAATCCTGGACAATGGTCAGTAATAACTAAGTCGTTATCGATTGTCTTAGGACAACCAACGAAACGATGGTTAGTAATGTTATGATTCTTAGCATATTCACTTAATGCAGCAACAGTATCCATTGAATCGTTACCACCAACATAGAACATTGTGTCGATATCATAAGCATCTAAGATCTGCATGATCTTTTCAAAATCAGCAACGTTGTCTCTCTTTAATTTGTAACGACAGCTACCTAAAGCTGAAGAACAAGTCTGCTTTAATAATTCTAATTGAAAACTAGAAAGATTTGTAAGATCTACGAATTGCTCTTGTAAGATACCTTCAATTCCATGAAGACCACCGTAAACGTGATCATAGATTGGATTTAATTGGTTGGCAGTGACAACACCAGCAACTGTAGCATTAATAACAGATGTAGGTCCACCTGATTGTGCAACTAAACAATTTCCCATAAAAACTCTCCTTAAAAATACGTAAATAGTATAACACTTTTTAACCGTGTAATGTGTAATTCTTTAACTCTTTAATCTGCTTTTTATAATCTGGGCAGATCTTTTCTAACTCAATATAAAACTTTTGTTGATGATTATTCACCTTAAAGTGAGTTATCTCATGATAGATGACATGTTTTATAAGTTCTACTGGTAAACAAGCAGTATATAAATTCATGATGATAAGTCTCTTTTTAGGATAACAACAGCCCCATCTAGTCTTATAAGGCTTAAATTGTAAATAGAAATCAACTCTTAACTCCTTTTTTATCTGATCAACATAATCTTCAATAATGCTAGCTAGATAATAACTATATTTACGATAGATCGTATTGATATTTTTACCAGATATAGTCAAAGTATCACCACTAATATTTACATCTTCTTTTTTATTTAGCTCAATATTTAATTTGTAGCGTTTACCTAATAAATAAATATACTCATCATGTTCTAGATCAAAGATGACATTGATCCTTTTATTGTTCAAACGTTTATCGATCCATCTATGATGTGATTCAATAAACTGTTCGATCTCTTTTGTCGGCATCAATAAAGGAGCGTAAGCATAAAGCTTATCATCAACGATCTTTATAGCTAATGTTTTTCTACTAGATCTCTTTAATATATAGTTATGAGGCATACTTCTCCCACTCACTCATTAATCGTTCAACTTCATTGACTTGTTCATCGATCTCTTCATTTAATTGATTCATCTTTTGGTAATCATGGTAATATTCTTCTTCATATCTCAGATCTCTTAACTTAGCCAATTTGTCTTCAGCCTTAGCAATCTGCTTTTCCAAGGACTCCGCTTTCCTTTTATTTTCTCGCTCGGTCTTGCTATCGATCTTTTTGACTTCTTCTTTTTTTTCGACAGTCTTTTTAACTGGTTCAACCCCTTTGGATTTTTCAAGATATTCTTGATAATTAAGTTGATAGAACTTACTATTATCACCATCAATATAAAGGATCTTGGTTGCTAATTTATTGATGAAATAACGATCATGGCTAACAAAAAGAACTGAACCATCATAATTTAGTAAAGCATTCTCTAATGCCTCCTTACCACTGATATCTAAGTGGTTAGTTGGCTCATCTAGTATCATTAGATTGACTTTCGATAACATCATCTTACATAAAGATAATCTTACTTTTTCTCCACCACTTAAAACATCACAAGTCTTAAAGACATCATCAGCGGTAAACAAGAAACTACCTAAGATCTTTCTGATCTGAGTATGATCATATTGAGGATAAAGATCCCATAACTCATCTAATACGGTCTTTTGCGAATTGACTTGAGCTAATGTTTGATCAAAATAAGAATAATAGATCTGATGACCAAAAAGCACATCACCATCAAGTGCAGCAACATCGCCGATCAAAGTCTTTAATAAAGTACTCTTGCCCATACCATTAGGTCCGATCACTGCTATACGATCATGAGCTAACATTTGAAAATCAACAGTACATAAAGGTTTATCATAACCGATCTTTAAGTCTTTGACTGTTAAGACAGTATTACCACCCTTTATCGATTTTTCAAAGCTTAAGTTCATCTTCTTTTTATCTTCTGCTGGTTTTTCAATTCTTTCCATCTTTTCCAGATATTTAATCTTACTTTGAGCAAAAGCTGCTTTATTTTTCTTATAGCGAAATTTCTCAATTACTTCTTCTAGTCTTTTGATCTCTTCTTGTTGATTTTTATAAGCAATCTGTTTTCTCTCAAAATCCTGTTTCTTTAATTCCACATACTTTGTGTAATTTCCAACATAATGATTGAGTTTTCCAAACTCAAACTCATAGACTTCCGAAACAATCTTATCCATGAACATACGATCATGGCTAACGATAACAATAGCTTTAGGATACTTTAATAAGTAAGTTTCAAGCCATTCAATAGTACTCATATCCAAATGGTTAGTTGGTTCATCTAGTAGTAAGATATCTGGTTGTTCTAAAAGCAAGCGAACAAAAGCAAGTCTTGTCTTTTGACCACCAGAAAACTCAGCGATCTTTCTATTAAGATCTTCCATGACGAAGCCAAACTTAGTGAATAAGATCATCTGTTGTTGGTTATAGTTATAACCGTCATGTTGTTCAAACTCTTGTTGCAAAGCAGAATATTGTTTTAGAAGTTCATCAGAATATTCATTTTCTAATCTTTTAGCGAGATCGTCCATTTTTTCTTTCACATCTATGATATGCTTGTAGATCTCATCAAAACTTTCCTGAACTGTTTTTTCTTCATCTGCAAAAGCTTTTTGCGATAATAAACCGATAGTAACACCACTTCCAATTGTCAAAGTGCCACTATCTAACTGTTCTTGACCAGTTATGACTTTTAATAAGGTAGTCTTGCCACAGCCATTTCGACCAATGATAGCTACCTTTTCGTTTCCTCTTATCTCAAAATTGACATTATCAAATAATGTCTCTCCTGAGAACTCTTTTTTTCCGTTATCTATTCTTAATAACATATAACCCCTTATTTGATCACTGTTAAGATACCATTAACGATAGCATCAACAGCTTTTGTCTTATTTTCCAACCAATTAGTAACATCACTTACATCATTGATATTAGTAGTGATGATCTCGATCGTATCAATACCAAACTTATTATTAGAAGCAAATGAAGCATTTTGTTGTGAACTCTCTGAATAAGTACCTGCTGCAAGTACTACTCCACCAGCTTCTCTTATCTCATATTGTGAATCATTGATATCATCATCAGCTAGATCACAACTAGAAAGATAGTCAGTTGATTCATATAAAGTAGTTGAACTCATCAAACTATCAAAAATTCCTTTAGCTAACTTACCACTAGATTTAGTAGAATATAATAATGCTTTATTGCCATATTCGTCCATATCTAAATGGATCATATATTTAGCTTTAGAGTTATATGCTTTATATAAAACTCCGTTAGTTCCATAATAAGAGATATCTTGATCATATTCATCCTTTAAGATCAACACCTTGAAACCTTTAGCTTCTAAGGCAGTCTTTAAGTTAGTAGCTAATTCATATAATTCTTGCGCTTCAACAATGCCATTATCCTCTACGCCAACTAAAGATACACCATCATAGACTAAAGCAGGAGCCGTAGAAATAGCGAAATCATATTGTGTATTTTCTTCATCAGTAGCTGTAGAAACCTTAATATAGATGTAATTGTTATCTAAGACTGATTCATTACTACCTTCTTGATCAAATAAAGTCTTATCAGCTATGATCTCAACCTTTTTAGAAGCACCATTTCTTCTAACAGTATACATATAGTTATCATAAGAAATGATCGAACTATAATATAAACGAGATAAGGTCTCACCATTTTTTAAATATACACTATAGAAACCATCATTTAACTCACCAAGATCTATCTGATCATCAATCTTATTAGTCAAGTCAGCAAATTCAATCACATTGTTCTCATCTAATAGATCTTTCAAAACAACAGTCTTACCATTTAATGTATTTGACCTACTGATACTCAAAGAATAAGTATCAAAGTATAAGTTTAAAGATTCGCCATAGAAATTGTAGTCCTTAATTTCTACTGGGTTACTTCTGTCTTCCTTATTGATGACTTCTAATGTCTTCTTACCATTAAGATCTCCAATCTTATAAATATCTATATCTTTAGATGACCCACTAAAAAGAGTAACGATCAAAGAGATGATCAAATATAGAAATAAGATCACACAGATAATTGCAGGTATAGTTGTCTTCCATTTAATCCTTAATTTTTTCTTCTTAGCGTTCATAGTAAATAGCCTCCATATATAAATATATTATAATATCAAACTAAAAAAAGTAAAAAAGAAAATATTCGAAGAGTTCAAAACCCTCCGAATATTGACTAGAATTCTAAGTTGTTTGGTGTTCTTGGATAAGACAATACGTCTCTGATATTTTCCATTGAAGTGATATACATTAATAATCTTTCAAAGCCAATACCGAAACCAGCATGTTGACAACAACCATATTTACGTAAGTCTAGATACCACTGTAATGACTTTTTGGCAACATGCATCTCATCCATTCTTTGAGATAAGACGTCATATCTTTCTTCTCTTTGCGAACCGCCACATAATTCTCCAACAACAGGCATTAATAAGTCAGTAGCAGCAACTGTCTTATTATCATCATTTAAACGCATATAGAAAGCCTTGCTTTCCTTAGGATAGTTCATGACAAAGACTGGTCCATGCTTTTCTGTTAGATACTTTTCATGTTCAGTTTGGATATCCATGCCCCAGAATACTTTGTTTTCAAAATTAGCTTCGTTTTCTTTCAATTCTTCTAGAGCATCAGCGTAGTTGATACGAGCAAATGGTGTCTCTAATACTTTCTTTAATCTTTCAATCAATGTATGATCCTTATCGATCATATTGTTGAAGAATTCCATTTCTTCTGGACAGTTATCAAAGATGTATTGAATACAAGATTTGACCATATCTTCCATTAGGTTCATATCATCATCTAGATCAGCAAAGGCAATCTCAGGTTCACACATCCAGAACTCATTAGCATGTTTCTTAGTATTTGACTCTTCAGCTCTAAATGCAGGTCCAAAAGTATAAACATCTCTGAAGGCTAAAGCATAAGCTTCAACATGTAATTGACCAGAAACAGTAAGAGAAGCTCTCTTACCAAAGAAATCCTCATCATACTTGTCATCTTGACGAGTTGTTACTGTAAATACCTCTCCTGCACCTTCAGCATCATTACCAGTGATGATAGGAGTTTGAACATAAACGAAACCTTGATCTTGTAAGAATTCATGGATCGCCATAGCTAAATTACTTCTTACTCTAAATACAGCGCTAAAAGTATTAGTCCTTGGTCTTAAATGAGCAAGTTCACGAAGATATTCAAATGAATGTCTCTTCTTTTGTAAAGGATAATCACTACTACAAGTAGCATCAATGACTGCCTCTGTTAACTCTAACTCAAATGGTTGTTTGTTCTCAGGAGTAAGTTTAAACTTACCAATGACAGTTAAAGCTGTTCCTGTAAGACACTTACTGAGTTCTGAGAAATTAGCTAATTCTTTTGTATAGACTAATTGACAGTTCTTAAAGAATGTTCCATCATTTAACTCAATAAAACCTACTGAGCCATTGAAACGGTTAGTTCTGATCCATCCTTCTAATTGGACATATTCAAGACTATCAGTCTCTAAGATGTTGTTAGTCTTAACTAAGTCGAATAATTCTCTGATCGTCATAAATTCAAACATAAATCTTCTCTCCTTTTAATAAAATAAAACGCTCCTGTTGTAAGGAGCGTAAATTACCGCGGTACCATCCTAATTGGTTCTCTATTCAGTTAACGCCTAGATCACGGGATCGTCTACTCTAATTTCTCCGATCCAGCTTGCAAAGTGTTCCATTTCATTTTACTCATCTAGCCTTCTCAGCAACTGGCTTTCTCTGTAAGATATTTCAAGTGATCTGTTCTTTGTTCAATGCCTATTGAAATTTCTTTAATGTATTTGTTTCAAATACTAATTCTTGGATATTTGTTACAATATCAACTGTCTTGATGATCATGCCTTTTGGTGTCTGTATATGAGTATGAGTGAAATCGATCAAGCCAATAACACCACACTTATGTAATCTTTCTACCACTTCTTGAGCATCAGTACTGATAGCTACAATAGCAATACGACAATCCTTAGGTATCCTTTGTTCTAGTTCAGCAATATCATAAACAGGAATACCTTTGACTTCTGTTCCGATAAGATC
Source organism: Anaerovoracaceae bacterium (assembly GCA_963606005.1). Taxonomy (GTDB): domain Bacteria; phylum Bacillota_I; class Bacilli_A; order Erysipelotrichales; family Erysipelotrichaceae; genus UBA1783. The sequence goes on along the minus strand of CAVCVO010000034.1, from coordinate 23,650 downwards.
TTTTCTGATATCAAAAGCCATAACGATCTCGCCTACAACATAAGCCCAACGGTTGTAATTTAATAATGCTTGTCCCAAGTTACCAACTCCGATAAGTACGATCTTTTCATCAAATCCTGTACCTAAGACTTCATTGAATGTCTTAATAAGTTTCTCAACATCATAGCCATAACCTTGCTTACCTAAACAGCCAATAAATGAAAGATCTCTTCTGATCGTAGTTGAAGCGATATTGACTAATTCACTCAATTCACTAGATAAGACTCTATCTCTATTACATGAAGATAATTTTCTTAAAGCCTTAAGATATATCGGATATCTTTGCATCGTTGCCTTTGGAACGATCTTTCCTTCTTGCATTTTCATCACCACAACAAAAAATATAACACAAATTTGTTAAAAATAACAGTTTTTTAATTTATTCAGTTAAAAAATTGTAAAAAATATTTTAAATGCACATTATTAAGAACAGGATTGCCACAACTGGAAGTAGTAAATATAGATAAATACACTTTACTGGACATATCTTGTATACTTTTGCTAAGACAACATTTGTTGGTTCATAAGTAAATATATAATTAGCTTCAGGATAGATAGTATGACGCAAGATCATATTAACTATATGAGCGACTAAAACAACAATGATGCAAAGATAAATAACACCCATTAGATCATTTACACTTGGTTGATAAATACCTAAAGTCCTAAAAGAAAGATTAATCACAATAAGTAGACCATGATAGCCATAAAAGCCAATGATCTTTGATGAAAATAAAGGAGCATTGATAAACTTCTTACTAGGCATAAAATAACCCATTAAAGCTCCAACAGTTCCAACACAATAACAAAAAGCCATCATCGTCTTATCATTAAATTTCAAAGCTAAATAAGCAAATATTGAGCCAACATTACAAAGATAGAAAGGTAGTTCATTCCAGAAATTAAAATCAAAACCTTTAGTCTTAGACAAAGTAAATTTATAAACAACTAAATAGATCAAATTAAAGATACTAAACTCCGTCATGAACTTGTAAGTCTCAGTATACGAACTATTCCTAAAAATAAACTTTAATAAAAAGACTAACAAAAATTGGCAGATAAATATGATCCACCAAGCCGTATTAAAAGGTTTTACTCTAATCTGCTTTTTATCCATGGCTTTATCTTAACACAAAACAATGACAAAATCTTCTACATTTATTAAATATTGTCTTAAATTCAAAAATCCTTTTAAAAAATTTAGTAGCTTTTTTTTACTTTTATTAAGGACTTTTGAAATCTTTTTAACAATTATATATTGGAGGGATCAAATAGATCTAAGCAAAGTGAAATTGTACTGGTCTATACCATAGAAATATGAACATCAAAAGTAATTATGAAGAACTGTACAAAATACTTAACCAAAATTATGAACAAATAATGAAATATAATAATTTTGGGAAACAGAAAATGGAATTTATTTTAACAAAACTCAATTTTAAAGAAGAATACACTGTCGTTAAACTTAGTTCTAAATTAAAAAGAATAACTGACTCAAAATATGTAATAATTACTAGATCTAATTTAGCATATATTTTAAATAAGCACGTTAGCGAACTTAATATCATTGATTTCAAATATATACCTTCTATAATTATTCAGCACGATTTTACCATTAAAGGAAAATCTAAAGAAAAGGGTGATCGTGCATTTTTAAAAATCATTGGTAGTCATGCATAGGAAATTAAAATGAATAAAAACCCAAACGTTGATGACAATAACGAATATGTCGTTCACTTTTTAAAATCAAGCAAAGTCAAGAAATTTACAAAAAAATATTTAAAGATGGATTGAATTATTTGCTTTAAAAGAATAGTATTTAATTGTAATTTTGTTAGGCTTAAAGAATCGGCGGAAAGCTGCCCTCGAAAGAGTGTGTATATGTGGGGTGCATCTATTACGTAGATGGTGCCGGCCCTCAACAATATTACTTTTTTTGTACATTCAATAACACTAATTAACTATAAGGCCTATTTATCTAATTTTGTTCTAAAAAAAACGATCATCAGATCGTCTTTTTTACTATTTAGGTGGTAATCCTCTTGCTTAAGTAGGCAACTATATCGAGGACTACCACATCACAACAAATATAGTTACCTACCTAAGCAATGTTATGCTCATCATTTAACAATGCTATTTTACACCTAAAACATTATTTATGCTCAATAAACTTTACTCAATACAGACCTAATATAAAATTTTGACCTTTCTTTACATTAATTCCATTTCATAGCTACATCTTTACCGTGATGAGCAAGTCCTACATAAACTACTTTACCTTTAAGCTGTTGATCATAATGTTTCGTTTTTATTTGCTCTACTGCTTGTTCTGCCAACTGATCTAATTCTTGTTGAATATCTTTCTTGTTCTCTTTTAGATATTTAAATTCAATTATAAAGGAAGTTTTCCTTTCATCCTTAGCTTTTAAAATGATATCACTTCTGCCGTTACCAACTTCATAATTGCTTATAACCTCATAACGATTAGAGAAACATAAACACATTACTAACATCAACATGTGATTCTCTGATTTATCAATCTGATAGATATTACTTCATATAAGCACCATCAACAGTTATTTTGAAGTTCTGTTTCTTAATTGTTTTCTACATTTTTAAGAAGCTCTTCTGCAGATATTCCATACAATTTTGCAAGTGCAATGAGATTTGATGTATTTGGGTCGCTTATTCCGCTTTCCCATTTTGAAACAGACTGACGACTCACTCCGAGTGTTTCGGCTACAAATTCCTGTGTCATCTTACATTTGATTCTGTTTTCCTTTAATGCTTCTCCAAGCGATTTTGCCGTTTTCTTCTTTTCTTCCCTTACTTCTTTTGAATTTACATATTTTCTTAGTGCTTTCACAATCAATACAAATAAATAGACTATTCCTGCAAATATTGCAAGACAGAAAAGCACATACAGAACTGCCACAATTACAGTTACAACTCTTGTAGTATTCATATTAAATCATCTCCTTATTTTATTCTTGTTCCATTCTCTTGTATCTGCTTAAGTGCTGCCTGCGGTACTGCTGATTTCTCCACAGGTGCATTTTCAAGTACAATTGTTTTGCTGCTTTTTACCTGAATATAAGTCCCCGGTGCGTAGTAATTCTCAGATGTTCCTTTTACTGAAAAATATACTTCTTTTTCATTGCCGTTTTCATCATATCCAATCAGTTTATACTCTTTCCCCTTTTCCTGTTTTACACCATCTGAATCCACTAGCCATGAATCCTCATTGACTTCATCCTCAGGTATCTGTGTATAATATACCTCAGATGCTACATATCTGTCATTATAATACCCCTTTGCCCAGAATGCACCTGCAATAGCAAGAATAACTGCAACTATGATTAAAATTTTTTTCTTCATATTCTTTTCCTCCTAAAATTCTAATTCTTTTTTTCTGAAAATGACTGCTGATATCACTGTTGGAAGAAGCACATATACCACAATTGCCACGATTGGTGCAACTCCAATAGTCACATGCTGTATGATAGCCGCTTTTGCTGCATATAGCTGTGGAGTATATAGATATTTGGTAAGATCACCAATCATATTTACAATGATGTCTTGTCCCAATATCATGGATAAAATAATATAGACTGATTTTGTTGAAAACAGCACATAAAATATAATTCCGTTTATTGCATTCTGTGAAGCGAATATTGCAATGGCGGAAATTGCAATATAACCAGCAGTTCTCAATATTTCTGCTGCTATGGTCAGGGTCAGGTTTAAATGCTGTGATCCATCCATGCCAAGTCCGATCACAGAAGGCACAATATTTATAAGCACACCCGTGATAATGCCAACACCTGTAAGCAGCAGACAGGATTCTGCCAGCTTGGCGGCAATGATTCTGCTCCTGCTGAAACCATAGCCAATTGCAACCTGCATGGATTTACATTTGAAATCATCTGCATATACGGACATAAATACAAACAATCCAACAATCAGAGGAAAATAACTGAGATAACTTGTAATCTTAGCCACATACATATCTGCTGTGAATGACGGATTAAAATAAATAAAAACCATACCGGCATAGAGAGCAATAAATATTCCAACTGCTGTAAGAAATGTATTCTTATGCAAAATACGTCTTATATCTGCTTTTATATAATTAGTCATTCATCGCACCTCCCACAATTTCAAAGTAATAATCTTCCAATGTTTTGTACTCTGAGGATTCCTTCAGGATACTGATGTGATTATCTGTAAGCACTTTCTTTGCTTTAGCATAGTCATCTACAGAAATCTCAATTTTATTGTTTTTCATCTTTAGATCATCATGCGTAATCTCTTTAAGTACCCTGCCACCATCAATAATTCCAAACCTGTTTGCGGTATGCTCCAGTTCTCCCAATATATGGGAAGATACAACGATTGTTGTTCCATATTCCCTGTTAAGGTCAATTATCATGTTACGGATATCAACAATTCCCTGCGGATCAAGCCCATTTACAGGTTCATCCAGAATTATAATTTCCGGATTTCCAAGCATGGCACCAGCAATTCCCAGTCTTTGCTTCATTCCCATAGAAAATCCACCAAACTGTCCTTTTGCATTCTGTAATCCGACAAGTTCAAGAACACGGTCAATCTCTTTCTTATCCTTGATGCCTTTCATCATGCGGTAATAATCCAGATTATCTCTCGCATCCAGATAATCAAAGAAATTCTTTCCTATAAAAAAACCTATTCTTTTTCTTGCCTGCAGCAGATCGTTGTTGCTTTTGCTTCCTGCAATTGATATTTTCCCATGTTCAAACTCACTAAGACCTAATATAATTTTAAATATCGTCGTCTTACCGGCACCATTTTTTCCAATCAGTCCGTATATTTCTCCCCGATGGATATTCAGATTAACATCTTTTAATACCTGATGAGTTCCATAACTTTTTTGAATATCTTTTAGTGTAATCATATTCATATCCTCTGCTTCCTTTCGTATTTGACGACTTGATTGTATAAAAAAAGTACGGTTGCAACCACCAATTATTGTGTATATCATGCTTTACATTGGGGTTTACACCATACATTTACAGCGTTTTATGAGATCTAAAATTAGTATTTTATGCCCCTGACTTTATAGCACTCTTTCGCATACCATCTGATGGTAACCTACACCAATTGTACGAATAACAAAAGAAGCAGCAGATTGAGTGTCAATGCTGTCTTTATCCAATCTCCAAAGTAGAGTGCTATTGCCATGCTTATAAGTGTTACCAGTATTCCCACACCCACCAGACATCCGGCGCAAATCAATATTCTTATCAGCCAGTATATAATTCCAGCAACGACAGGATTGGATATTCCATCACTAATCTGTGCCACGTTCTTTCCTGTCAGTGCAATCCAGCCAGCAATGGTCTGTATAAAAGTTGCGATTGCATCAAAGAATATTCTGCAATCAGAAATGAATACTTTTGACTGTATCATCTGAAAAAGAGTGGCTGATACAAAATACCATATCAGCACAAACAAGAATTTGTATTTTTTCCATTCCTAAAGTAATTGAATTTTTATCATTGAAATAATTGAAGATTTTTTCCTTTAGCATCTGCGAAAGTAATATAGATTGTTGGATATTGATTCATCTCATTGGCATAAGGTGTATCCATGATCTTGGTATCCTTAAAAATATCTTTGGAATCTTTAGTGATATCAAAAAACTCTGCCATCATAGACACATTTAAAGTCTTTCCAAAACGACGTGGACGAGTAATCAGCATCACTTGACTTTTTGCCTCCAAGAAATCCTTTATCATCAAAGTCTTATCAACAAAAAATAATCATTTTTCACGTAATTTTCTAAAATCAGATATTCCAATTGGTATTGCCTTCATTTCTATCACCTTCAATAATATTATTAACTATTTATCTACACATATAACCACAATTAAAAATTCATGCGATCAATCAAATAAAGTGGCCTTACGGTCACTTTATTAATTACTCATGATGATTATCTAGATCCATAGATGCTTTAGCACCTACTGAATAATCAGCTCTAATTCCTTTTAGATAAGCAATATAACCACTTGCACCGATCATTGCTGCATTATCTGTACAACATTTTAATGGTGGAATGATATAAGATACATCAGGATAATCCTTACTCATTCTTTCAGTTACTATTGCTCTTAATCTACTATTAGCAGCAACTCCTCCTGCTAATACTACTTGTTTAACATCATATAACTTTAAAGCATATTCTACTCTATCCCACAAAGCAGATAAGGCTGTTTCTTGGAAAGAGCAACACATATCAGCAATATTTACTTCTTGTCCACTCTTTTCAATCCTATTAATTGATTGCATTATCGCACTCTTTAAACCACTAAATGAGAAATCAAGTGGACAATCAACCTTTGGTTTAGGTAATTTATAAACATTCTTTCCTTCTTTTGCTAGCTTATCAATCTTAGGTCCACCAGGATAAGGTAAGTTAAGTACTCTACCAACTTTATCATAAGCCTCACCAATAGCATCATCTAAAGTTGAACCAATGACTTCAAAATCATAATCTTCTCTCATATAAACTAACTCTGAATGGCCACCACTGACAACTAGTGCTAAAAGTGGGAACTTTAGATCGTCAACAAAAGCATTAGCGTAGATATGTCCACTTAAATGATGAACAGGTATTAGTGGCTTATTATAAGCCCAAGCTAATGTTTTAGCCGCTAATACACCAACATGTAATGATCCAATAAGTCCAGGTCCTTGAGTGAAAGCAATAGCATCAACATCTTCAACCTTCATATTTGCTTCTTTTAAAGCTTCTTTAATGATGATAGAAATATTCTCTACATGGATCCTACTAGCAATCTCTGGTACTACTCCTCCATATAAAGTGTGCACATCAATCTGAGTAGCAACTTTATTAGCTAATATTTCTTTACCATTTTTTACTATTGCACAAGCAGTCTCATCACAGCTTGATTCGATTGCTAAAATAATAACATCTTTCATCTTATATTCCTTTCATCATAAAATAACCATCTTCATATCCATCACTAGTCTGATAATATGATTTTTTTGTATTTACCTTGATAAATCCACATTTACTATAAAGATCAATAGCTGGTTGATTAGAGACTCTAACCTCTAAAGAGATCGTCTCACAACCATTCTCTATTGCCTTCTCTTCAATATGTTCCATTAGCTTTTGACCAATATGTTGCTTACGGTACTCTTTACTAACCGCAATAGTAGCGATCTCAGCATGTTCAAATATCAACCATAGGTCACAATAGCCAACAATCTTGTCATCAACAACATAAACATATAGATTAGAATAAGGATTCTCATTTAATTCATAAAGATACTGTTGTTTGCTCCAAGGAGTAAAGAAACTATCATTTTCAATCTTTAAAACAGTTTCTAAATCCTCTTCAGTCATCTCTCGTATCATTTCTTAAGATACTCCTTATCACTCTTTAGATAAACTGGAGTTAAGATATCCACATTATCTAATAGTTTCCACTCATCTTTTAATTGGAAGAAATTATCAGCAAGACCTTCATAATTATCTTCTTTATCAAATAAGTGCAGATCACCAACTAAAGTGACATCATCATTTAGATGTGTAGCTACTTCTTCATTAGTCATGATCTTATCATCATACAATGCTTTACCATCTTTGTATCTACCAACATAACAACGATTTGCTCTAGCATCGATTAAGACAAAAGCATCTTTCTTACCAGCATATAGTTGTAAAGTTGATAAAGTATAGATCTTTTTACCAACAATAGAACCCATAACTTTTGCAAGTGTCATAGCGATCCTTACTCCAGTATAAGAGCCAGGACCAATAGTGATGACATATTGCTCTACATCATTAACAGTTAAGTCATGTTTCTTCAACAATTCATCAAGCTTAGGTATCAAATATTCTGACTGTTGTTTTAAACATGGTTCAATATATGACTCAATAGTCTTTTCTTCATCCATTAAGGAGATCACTAAATAAAGATGTGATGTATCTATTCCTACTGTATACATAATTTATCAAGTATCCTTTCATATCTTTCACCTTTAGCTTTAAAGGTCAATTTTCTATCATCATTCTCCAAAATATTGAATTCAATATTAAGACATTCTTCAGGTAAGATGTTTTCAATGAAATTACTCCATTCAATGACACAAACACCATCACCATCAATATACTCATCAAAGCCAAGATCTTGATCAATGCCTTCCAAACGATAAGCATCAATATGATATAAAGGTAGATCACCATTATAGATCTTTAACAAAGTAAAAGTAGGTGAAGTAACATGTTTCTTAATATTTAAGCCCAAAGCTAAACCTTGAGTAAAGGTAGTCTTACCAGCACCTAATTGACCAGATAAAGTGATCAATGTTCCTGCTGATAACAAACTAGCTAACTTACTAGCAATCTTTTTTGTCTCTTCACTACTACAAGTAACAACTTCTAAACTTTCCATAAATAATCACCACTGATATTATACTCGCTATTTTTTTATTTGTTATTAGAATTGTAATCTAAAACAACGATCTCACCATCTAATTCATCACTATATTCAATAGAATCACTAGCAAGATATAAAACTTTCTCAAAATATTTAGTAAAATCATCAACAGTACCTAAAACATCATAACCTAAATTACCATCGCGATAATGCATAGGGATAGTGATTTTAGGAGAGATCTGTTTAACTAATTCACTAGCTTGTTTAGCATTAATAGTATAATAACCACCAACAGGTATCATTAAAACATGACAATCCTTGATCTTACTAATCTGCTCTTCAGTTAACATATGACCAAGATCGCCTAAATGTACAACCTTATAATAATCTTGTACAGTCAATATGTGAATGATGTTATCTCCTCTTAATTTACCCTTCTTATCATCATGAAAACTATCCATAGTCTCAATTTTAAAAGGACTATCATACTTAGAATCAACTAACTTAACACACTCAGTACCACAATGATCCTTATGTAAATGAGAACACAAAACAATATTAGCCTCTTCTCTTAGATCATCATAACCCGCAACACTACCATCAGCATACGGATCAATGATAACAGACTGAGATTCTACTTGTATCTTAAAACACGAATGACCTAACCACTTGATAATCATAACTTATCCTCCAATCAAACTAACAATATTTTAGCATTTTTGACCCAATAGTAAAACTATCAAAAAGACTGTGCGAAACAGTCCACTAAATTACTTGTTTATATCATCTTTTGTAGTATCAAAACTGATCCTACCAATATTGTGAGTAACTCTCTTCTCCACTGGAGGCAAGGTCATATAGTCACCATAAACACTTGTTAAATACTTATCAGCATCTGCTGGTATCATATAAATCCTATCTTCAAACTCACGTTCAACAGTATCATAGTAAATAGATCTTGGCAAATACTCTTTTCTTATCGCATAAGCGCTAAGATAAGCAACAACATACTCAGAATCATCATCTTTATAACTAGTCATGATCTTTTTTGTTATTGAATAAATAGTTTTTTCTGGCAAAAGAGAAACTAGGTATTCAACTACTTTATACTTACAATTGGAAATATTTTTAAGCTTTCTTTTAAGCCACATAGCCGAGTTATTGATCTTTACAAGATTAGCGTTAATCATTACCTTACGATAGCCACCATTTGGAGCATTATCAATCGGAAAAATATCTACAAATATCTCATTTGGAAGAGCTAAATCTCCCAACACTTTTTCACCTAAATAAGTATTATTCATTCTCATTTTGGCAAACATATTCCAATAACTTTCATCTTTTTCTTTACACTGCAAATGAAATTTGTCATTGTCTTTATAATTATCAATCAAATATTCATAGTCTTTACGCATCATCGCAATATCAATATCATCATCCCAAGGAATAAAACCTTTGTGTCTTATCGCTCCTAATGCCGAACCACCAGTCAAAAAATATCTCAAATTGTTTTCTTTACAGAATCTAACAATCTCATCTAATATCATCATTTGATATTGGTGCAACTTTTTTAATTCTTCATCATTCATAACTATTGATCTTCTTTCTTTTAAAAATATTGCCCCATTTTAGCTATATAAAAATAATATAATAAAATAATGCATTGTAATATTCCCTACATATTGATACTTCTCGTATCTGACATCTTGCCCAAACATCAAATAAATTATAACGAGTACTCATGAAAAGTAAAGATGGGAATCAACTTTCCAATAAAAATATCCAGTCGTCAATAATATGCTCAATATGAAAAATTTGAGAATATTCCTTGCAATTTTTTGATAAATTTTTAAGTTTTTCTTGATCTAACATTAATTCCTTCAATTTCGTCATATATTCCTGTTTATCTTTACAGATCATCCCTGTTTCTCCATCAATTATCTGTTCATATACTGATTCTCCAAAATTTAAGCTTATCGTTGGAACTCCACATTCATTTGCTTCTAATATAGACATAGCAAATCCTTCAAAATTCGAGGTATTCAAATTAATTGATGAACTTAGCAAAGCACTTTTTGGATCATTAGTATTTCCCATTAGTTTGACTTGCTTTCTGTTAGTTATCTGCTCTCTTAACTGTTTTTCCAAAGGCCCATCTCCATAAATTTCCAAAGACCAATCTTTATATTTTTCATCATCAAAGATTTCTTCAACAATTTCAATCATTAATTGTATATTTTTTTGTTCAGCAAGCCTACAGATAGTTATTAATTTCTTGTTATTTGTAACATCAGCTGTCTTTTCGCACTCAAACCTGACTGCATTATAGATAAAGGAGTTATTGACAAAGCCAACTTCACTAGCTGCATGCATTGTGGCTTTAGTTAGCCATAAAAATTTAATCTTCCCATTGTATTTTAACAAAGTTTCTCTAGTAGCCTTATGTTTATAAGCTGAAACAAAATCACTATGTTGCTCATGAATTGTGGTAGCCAAATAATTCTTAGGTATCATATCTAAAAGTTGATATTGTGTAGTTATAATATGATCTGGTTTTTCAGCATTGATCAAACAATGTAAAGATCTTGTATCTCTTTTCATTGTTATTTCATAATGAATCCTAGTGAATAACATCTTAACAAATGTAAAAAGTCTACCTTTTTTTAACATCTGTTTCATTTCAGTAAAAGAATAAGTCCCCCATAGCTCTTTTTTATTAATGGTATCGATCTTTAATCTTGCATCATGTTCCACCTCTTGATCTGTAGGATTATTTCTTAAAGAAACTACTGAAACATCATACCCTTTTTCAATCAATTTTTCTCCAACTACCCTATTTACTTGCCAAACACCACCTAGACTTCGACCTTTATTTTGCAAAAATAATATTTTTTTGTGCATTACCCCTTTTTACCTTTCATAATTATTTGTTTGAATAAATTGATGAATCTACCACTAAACTGTGTTTCTTTAAACATTCTGTAGACTATATACACTAATACAGCATTAAAAATAAAATAAATAACATAAACAACAAACCAAGTTAATATTGATGACAAATTTATTGGTGACATTATTATATAACCTAGTATTAGGTCAACAACACAAATCACAAAAAACTTGATATTACGTATGAAATACTCTTTAGAACTCTTCATAAAAATATTTTGATGTACAACGATCGTTTTCAAGATATATTCAGCAACAAAAACAGAAATTGCTGTCGCAAATATTACCCCTGGTACACCTATTAATTTAATAAGTGCAAATGATAATATCAAATTGATAGTTGTATCAGTCAAAGCACAATATCTCGTTTCTGCATACAACCCACCAGCTGATACAAACAAAGTGGTATCCATCTTAACAATAGTAATAAATAATGATGCTGAAAAAGCAATCGCCAAAAGCATATTAGTAGCTATTTCTCCCTCATACCAAATATCGATAAATCCATTAATAGCTAATGCCAATGGTACGCAGATTATCGTAGCTATAAAAAATAACATAGAATCAAATTCTTGGAATAATTTGTAAGCTTTAGTCTTATCTTTTGCGAGCTCATTACCTACGATTGCAGTCATCGAGTATTCAATCTTGCCTAATATCGTTCTTAGCATATTGACAATATAGTTATATGTAGAATATATAGCTCCCTCTTTTAGACCTATCATTGAAGAAATGATTATAGAATCAATATTTGATCCAACAAGTCCATTGATCTTATGAAAAACTAAAGATTTAATATGTTTCTTAAATCCATAATCTTTTTCACTTTGGGTAAATTTAACCTCAGGGAATTGTTTTTTACAAATAAGAGCTTCCGTAGTATAAGCAATAAGTCTTACGATACTATGCATGAATAAAACAGCCTCAAAAGTAAAACCTTTCTTAAGCATAATGATCTCAGTAATTGACAAAGCAATCTGACCTAATTGATAAGTCAAGTTATAAATATACTTTTTTTCTTTTACTTCTAATAAAGCAGTGAATGGCACAAAGAAATATCCAACAGTACTACTCAAAGCAAATAACATGAATGACAAAATGACATACCAATAATCAAAAGAACAATTTTTTATCAAAAATGGTACGAAAAAAGAAACAATACCAGCTATTCCAAATACGGCCATTCCAATAAAAGAGAATGTCTTAAATGCACCAGCAATAAGTGCATTGAACTTCTTTTGATTACCTTCAGCATTAGGCTTATATAAAGAATAAAGAACTGCACTAGACAAGCCACCATCTACTAATGCTACATAAGTCATGATCTGAGAAAATAGGTTATATAATCCTAATATCTCATCACCAAAAACCTGTAAAAATAATTTTGATTTAAATATTCCCAAAAGTGAAATTATCACTAAAGGTATCGTATCAGTTATAAAATTCAACAAAGTCTTTTTAGTCTTCATTAACTCAACTCCTTAATTTGTAATACATCTTAGCTATTGTCTTATTAAACAATAATAGATATATGCCTTTTATATTACTCTTAAATAGTTTATTTTTCCTATAATCAGGAAACTGTTTATTAACATTTTCTATTGCTATATCCACTGCATCTAGATAATCAAAATAATCATATCTACTTGCTTGTTTAACAAAAGTAGCATAGATATAACGCACATAACAATACTCTAACTCTTCTTTATATTCATCAAACAAGTCATGTTCTTTATAATAATCAATGATGCCATTCCAGTTAGAAATATAATCATAGATCTTTTTATTAACAGTGGAAGTTATCGATCCTTCTCTTTGAACATATTGATAAAATGGCTCTTTGACTACTCCTATACTTTTAACATATGTAAGCAAACGATATAAGAATTCAACATCTTCAAACCAAACACTTTTTTTAAATCTAACATCATGATCAAATAAGCTTCTCTTATAAAGCTTATTCCAAGCTGCAGGATAGATGTTGATCATGCTCTTTTTGATATCAGTAGTATCATTTTCAATATGACTATTAACTTCCATTAATTTGTCTGGATAGACGTAGTTAAGATCGCATACTACCATATCAAAATCATTTTCTTTAGCTTTAGAATACATCTTTTCATACATATTCTTTTGAACATAGTCATCACTATCTACAAAAGCCACATATTCTCCAGTAACATATTCTAAGCCAAAGTTACGAGCATCAGAGAGACCACCATTTGCTTTCTTAAATGCCCGTATATTCTCATATTTACAAGCATATTCATCAATGATAGCTTGACTATCATCAGGAGAGCCATCATTGACAACAATGATCTCAATATCATTTAAAGTTTGATTCACTAAGGAATCAAGACATCTTCTTAAATACTGTTCTACATTGTAAACTGGTACAATAACACTAATCTTTTTCATTTTGATAATATTTATAAGACCTTTCAAAATCATAGATAACACTATTGTTATCAAGATCATGGTTAAATCTCTCACTTTCAGGAGGTGGAGTCATATAATCCCCATAGATCTCTGTTAATATTCTATCATAGTTATTAGGAACAGGAGTTAGTCTTCCTTCAAACATTAGCTTATTGTCCCCTTCCATATCTTCTTTATTGAAATATACGCATCTATGGAAACCGATAGGAAAAAGAACCACTTTATCGTAATCATCTTTAAACTTCGTAAGATTTTTTAATGCTTTTTCATACATTCTAACTTCTAGATCATCAGGAGTGATCCTATGAGCAAACTTCTTTACAGATTTCTTAGCAGTTTTGAGAACATAATTTCTTGAACTAGTCACATTCATCAATTTAACATTCTTTTCAATATATTGACGATTTGACTCACTATCCTTTAAAGGAAAGAACGGGAAAATATCGATGCAGATACCATACTTAGCATCAACAATTCTATCCTTAGGCATCCAAGTAGTATTTTCCATACCTAACTTGCCCCAAGGATTATAATAAAGCCTATCAGTAGATCTATCTTGAAAATAGAAATCATCTTCTAATTCCTTCTCACATATCTCTTTCAGCTTAATAAAATCAACAATATTCATATAAACATCAATATCATCATCCCAGGGAATAAAGCCTTGATGTCTTGCAGCACCTAAGGCACTGCCATAAGCTAGATAATATCTTAATTCATGCTTTTTACACAGATCATCCAATTTATATAATACTTTCAACTCATAATCTTTAAGTTTTCTACTTCTATCCATGGTAATTTCTCCTTACTGTTGTTAAGCAAAATCACTTATTATTTTATACATAAAAGCATTACTGCTCTAACCCTAGCTAAAAATAGTGCATATAATGAAAGTCACACAAAATTAACCATTTATAAATATAGCAATTTTTATCGATACATTTCAATATTTTGCACTAAGTATTTTTAAAATTTGATGATTTTGTTTATCAAGCAAGTTGAATTACTTTAGTAAATCAAGCCATTTAGAGATGATGTTCTCAATATGGAAATTTTCAGAGAATTTACGACAATTGATCGATATTTCATCTAATAACTCAGCATTCTTCATTAAAGAAGACAATTTATCAACATAGTCTTGTTCATCTTTGCAGATGAATCCAGTTTTCCCATCAATGATCTCTTCATAAACAGATTCACCAAAATAGAAACAAACGGTTGGTATGCCACATTCATTAGCTTCTAAGATTGTCAGTGAAAAGCCTTCAGATGGTGAAGTGTTTAAATTGATTGAGCTTTCTAATAACACCTTCTTACTATCATCTGTTCTTCCCATAAGTTTGATCTGTTTTTTATTTTGGATTTTTTCTTTCAAATGTTGTTGTAATTCCCCATCACCATAAATCTCCAAAGACCATTCAGAAAGTTCTTTATCTTCAAATAGTTTTTCTGCAATATCTACCATTTGATCAAGATTCTTATCATCAGATAATCGACATAAAGCAATTAGTTTTTTATTTATATTAACATCAGCTCTTTTTTCACTGGTAAATCTTACCGCATTATAGATATAGAAATTATTAACAAAGCCTGCTTTTTCAGCATCCTCTAAGGCACTTTTAGTTAGCCATAAAAATTTAACTTTACCATTATATCTTAATAAAGTTTCTCGAGTTGCATCATGCTTATATGCGATCATAAAGGAAGAATGTTGTTCATGAATAGTGACCTTTAAATACTCTTCAGGAATCATATCCAGTAATTGATAATGGGTATTTATTATATAATCTGGTTTTTGTTGACGAATATACTCTTGTAAAGTTTTGATGTCTTTATTCAAGATCCAGTCATGTTTGATACGGCTGAAAGCCATTTTTGTAAAAGTAAATATCTTCCCTTTCGATAAGGCTTCTTTAAACTCTTTTGTTCTATAGGTATACCATGGATCTTTTTCATTTATCGTTTTAACTTTAAGCATTTCGTCATGTTCCACTTCTTTACCGATCGGGTTATTTCTTAAACTCAAAACGGTCACATCATAGCCATGTTTTATCAGCTCTTCGCCTATCAATCTATTTACCTGCCACACTCCGCCATAAGTTTTGCCATTAATCTGCAAAAAGATCACTTTTTTCATTCAATTTTCATCCCTTTCGCTTACTCATTAAGCTTATATTAATCTATAGATAACTCCTCATAACTCTTTTCAAAGCTTAAGATGATATCGCCATGACCTACTCTTTCACTTTCTGGTGGTAGTTTCATGTAATCACCATATAAAGCTTTTAATACTTTCTCTTTTTGATAAGGAACATAATACTCCCTATCTTCAAATGGCATTTTTTCTACTTTTTCATACCACTGCACTTTAGTAGGTTTGTCATTAAGTTCCATCTTATATTCACTATACTTACCTGAATACTCTAACATCTCATTAAATAGCTTATCTGCTTTCCTATTAATAAAAGTACGTGGAAATAACCTTATCAAGCCAAATACTATCTTATTTCTTAGTTTGTTAGTCTTGATAGAAGTACCGACCAATAATGTAGCTAACTTAAACTTAAATAACATCCTTTTTCTATCACTACTGTCATCAGGATAAGGGATCAAAGGAAATATATCGATATTGATTCCCTTATGAATATTCATATAAGTATTTTCTTTTTCAATCATACAAGTATGATTCTCTCTTATCTTTGCAAATAAAACATGATAATACTTATCAGTTTCGTATGTCTGTAAGAAGTACTTATCATCACTCTTATATAACTTTAAGAACTTTTGATAATCTTCTGGTGGCATACTAACATCAATATCATCATCCCAAGGAATAAATCCTTTATGTCTTACTGCCCCAAGTAAAGTACCGAATGAAAGATAGTATCTTAGATCATTCTTATCACAAAACTCTACAAAATGATCTAATATCTTTAACTCTTCTTGTTTGAGCATCTTCATTTCTTGTTCACTAATCATATTATCCATCCCCATAATTTTCTATTTCTTAATATCTTTCTCTTTTTGGTATTCTTTATAAGATCTTTCAAAATCATAAATGACACTTTCACCATCTAAATCATGACCATATCTCTCATTTTCTGGTGGCGGTGTCATGTAATCACCATATATGCTAGTTAAATATTTATCTACATCATTGACTACAGGTAACTGTCTATCTTCAAATAGTAATGTACAATCTCCTTCAATATCCTTGCGTGCATAATAATAATTCTTATTTGAAGCAACATCATTAGTCATAAGTGTGTCATAATCATCAGAAAGTTTTGTGAGTTTCTTTAATGATAATTCATATAGTTTGGTATTTAATCTATCACTTATCAGTTTATGAATGAGTTTTTTATGAAAAGCTTGTTTAGTATTTAAAACATAATATTTAGAACAAGTGATGTTCATAAGTTTGACATAACGTTCCACATATTTTCTATTTTTTACAGTATCTTTTAAAGGCACAAACCAAAATATATCTATGCATATCCCACTTTTTTGATCAGTCAATCTATCTTTTGCCATACTAGTTGTATTCTCTAATCCTAGTCTTGCCCAAGGATTATAGTAATACTTATCTGTAAGTTTATCTTGATAATAGAATTCTTTGTCTAAATCTTTTAGGCATATCTCTCTTAATTTAAGATAGTCCCTGATATCCATAATCACATCAATATCATCATCCCATGGAATAAAACCTTTATGTCTTATTGCACCAATTGCACTACCATAAGCTAGATAATACTTTAAACCATTGTCCTTACACAACTGATCCAACTTATCCAAAACTTTTAATTCATATTGTTTTAATCGCTCACTATCCTTCATATTCTTTTTCCTCATTATTATTTATTTGTTATCTTTTTGATCAATTTTAATAAGCCATACATCTTCATATATGATAAATTACAAATAAGTTTTAACTTATAACTAGATTTCTTATAATAAGTATTCCTTCTCCAGTTAGGATATTCATTTCTAAAAATATCATTGATCTTATCTAAATATAATTTACTATTCTCATATTCCAAAAATCTTAATGAAGCTGTTCTTAATAAATGAGTGATATACATATACTCAATTTCTAATGGATAATCTTTTTCTAACATATCCTTATTAGATTGTAAAACAGTAAATATATCAAGTAATTTATTATTAAACTTCTTTTGCTTCATTATAGAATTTTCTCTTTGATAGTAATAATACAAGCCCTCTTCAACAAATCCAATTTTTTTTGTTAAATTTACTACTTTTGGACACATATGTAGATCTTCATAATAAATACCTACTTTAAACCTAATACTATCAAATATTTCTCTTTTGAACATCCTAGTACAAGCCATAGGAGCAGCTATCAGATAGTTTTTAACATCATCGTCGCTATAATGTAAGTTTGAATGAACAAGTACTTCTTGGCCATTAGGATAAACATTGATACTATCACATACTACTACATCAAGATCATCTTTCTTTGCCATATCATACATTTTGCTTAGCGTATCACTTTTAATGTAGTCATCACTATCAACAAAAGCTATATATTCACCTTTTGCTCTATCTAATCCATAATTTCTAGCATCAGAAAGACCACCATTTACTTTCACAAAAGACTTAATAACAGAATATTTCTTATATTCATCAATGATCTTTTGACTTTCATCTGGTGAGCCATCATTAACAATGATGATCTCATAATCATCAATATCTTGTTGTAATAAACTATCTAGACATTTTCTTAGATAATCTTGGGTATTATATACCGGTACAATAACACTAACTTTCATCATTATGCATCCTCTTCTGATATCCCATAACAAACACTAAAATGAACATTGGTCCAGTCCAACCAAATAAATGACCAGAAAAATAAGCACCAACTACGCCTAAAAAGCCTGCTAACAAGCCAAAACAATTAGCATAGGTAAACTCTCTCTTGTGTAGGAATATCCATATTTTTTTAAAATATTCAACAACATATGGAATTATCAATAATAATATACCACTTATGCCAAATAGATAATATTGATAAATATAATCTCTTTCTGCATCAGGAAAGTTAATAGTATAACCCATACCTAAGATCTTATCTAATGGATTGTTATTTCTCTCTTCAACCCTTTCTAGTATTGTTACTTTCAAATTACGATAGTCATTATTCAAGCTTCTTTTTCTTTTAGCAATCATTCGCCAAAATTCAGTATCATTTTCTACAGGATAATACTCAAAGAAAAACTCGTTAATTTTGAAAACAGTTTTGTTATCATACATATATTGTTGCAAGTCATCATCTTCAACATTATCTAAGTTATCATAGATAACTTTTTGTTCATCATTAAGTTTATTAGTTATTGCTTTAGTTTGAGTAAAATATTTTCCAAAAGGCGTAACACACATACAGATAAAAGCAAAAACTACAACACAAGCTAGCTTAACTACATAATCATTAAGCTTATAATATTTGCGTTTAACTATCATAAAGAAGAAATAAGCGAAAAATAAACAAGTAACTGTCAAAAATGCTCCAAGAGCTGCAGTCTTAGTTCCAATAATGAACATGGCTAATACCTGTAAACAAAGAAGCAAAACATCTTTTATCCTTTTTTCATAATACAAATTCATAACATTGTAAGGTAATAACATCAATAATACGATCGAAAGTCTATTTGCTGAAGGGAATAAGCCACATGTAAATAGATCTTTCAATTTGCCATCATAATTGATCAAGTCAAATATGCAACTTGTATTTATCGCATACTCATTATCTACACCTGTATATGAACTATAAGAGAATCGACATAAGTTCAAGATAACGATCGATCCACAACAGATATAAGTGATATATCTAACGATCTTCAAATAAAAATCTCTGTCAAAGATATCATCACACCATCTTAGTAACATCAACATCATAAGTGGTAAACCATATTGTCTCAAAATATAATATACCTCTACAAAATAGCTTATATTGGTATCTGGCAATATTGAAGTATCAAAATTGGAATTATTAATACAATGTAAAATTAAATATATTACAAATATCAACGCAAATAAGATTATCTTTATTTTTAATTTCTTGTCCGTTTTAGTAAAAAAGAAACAAGTAAACGCAAAAGAGATCAATAAAATATTGACCAACTCAATAACAGCAATATTAAATATTTCGACATCTTTTAAGGATGTTGCTCTTAACATTTCTATAATAGGTAGCAAAACATACACTGCTACGATACTATTCTTAATAAATTTATTTTTCAAGATATCACCTCAATAAAAGCTTTCTTATTTTTTTAGATTCTTAATATATTCAGCATATGACATATCTAAGTCAAGGAAGTAGCGAGTATGTTCGGCACTTTCTCTTTCTTCTTTACTTGGAATCTGCATATAATTTCCATATATAGTCTTTAATATACTGTCATAATCTTCTGGAATTGGTAAAGTAGTATCTTCAAATTCTACATAAGTAGGTTTACCTAAAGCCTTTTTAGAATAAGTTGATTTTTCTAAAGCCCAAGTATCCGCAAATGAGACAACTTGTTCACTTTTATTAACATCATATTTTGTGCATTTTTTACCAAAATACTTGATGATTTTTTCTTTGCCAAAGATCTTTAATATAACTTTAAAAAATGAATATAAAGCCTTATTACGAATGATATTATTATCACATGAAAGAACAAAAGCTCTATCTAACTTAAAAAAGAACCATCCTACTTTACTTGTAGGTGCTCCTACAAGTGGAAAAACATCGACAAAAACACTACGTACTACATTTTTGTCCTTATTAAAATCTTCAATCAAAGTTGTGCTGATGTCTCTGATCTTAGTAAATTGTAGATAGTATTCTTTTTCTTTTCCAGGAGTTTGAACAAAGTATTTGCTCTTATCCAATTTTTCTTCCGCTATCTTAATGAACTTTTGGTAATTATCATAAGTCATCGCTATATCAAAGTCATCGTCCCAAGGAATGAATCCTTTGTGCCTTACTGCCCCTAAGGCTGAACCATAAAAGATATAATACTGGATATCATTTTCTTTGCAAAGTTTATCAATATCCTTTACTATATCTAACATCTTTAATTGTAATCTTCTTAACTCACCTGTTGCTTTTTCTAACTGTTCCATATAAATCAATTTCAATCAACGATCTTATCGTTTACCCCTTTCCAATATTGCAAAGCATACCTAAATATTTTAACTTTTTATTTTTGTTATGAGAACATTTTTAACAATTATTAAACAATTCTTAACAATATAAACGGTTACAAGTAAAAAAATGATATCTAAATATCACTTTTCTAATTATTATCAATAAACTCTTCTAACATCTTTACGAAGTTCGCATTATTACTTACAAACTTCTCTGGTACAAAATCTTTTGCTTGTTCAATGACTTTTCCAAGATCATCATTCTCATCAAGCTTAAGTAAAAGATGAGCTTGATAAAATCTTTCAATGATCTGTCTTTGATGGTCATTGACATGTTCTTGATATTTAGCAAGTCTAGGACAAGCTATGACTTTCTTACCATTCTTTAAACCAGTAAGGATCGATCCTACTCCCCCATGAGTGATGAGTAGATCACATTCAGCTATTAGACTAGAGAACTTTTCCCTATCAATAAGATCAAAGACCTCCATATCTTTACTTTCAAACTGCGTATAACCTGCTTGTACTACTACTTTATCTTTGATATAGCCTTCATTAATAGCTTTCTGTACTGCAACAAGTAAACGATTAAATTGTTTATCTTGCGTACCTAGTGTAACTAAGATCAAAATATCCACCCCCCATAAACAGCATTAGGATATTGTTCTAACATGCTTTCCCATTGCACAATGAACAAGTCAGCAAACTTATAAACAATAGAACCGCACTTACTTCTAGAATTACTATTCGCAAATGTTTCAATAAAGATGACTTTGCTTCCTAATAAATGGGCAATTAGACACATTGGTCCAGCAGTATGCGCACCAGTAGATACAACATATTGTGGCTTGTATTTACAATAAAAAACAAATGATTTTATAGTATTCCACAATAGTTTAAAAGGATAGATGCACTTATTTACAAGACCAGTATAAGTACCATAAGTAAGATAAGATACTTTACCAGGATATTTTTCTTTTAAGCTCATATTAGCTTTTGTCTTTTCCGTAATGATGTGATAGTCATATTTATCAAACATAGCTTTAAGCTGTAATAATTCATCTAAATGACCACCAGTACTAGAAATAAATAAAACTCTTTTCTTCATTTTCTCACCTTAATTAGTATAACAGAAAAAAAGAAGTAAGATACTTTCTTTTTAATAGAAAGTAGCCACTTCATCTTCAGGGGCAATCTCTACTTCTTTTATCTTATAAGCTTTTAAATAAGGTACTTTAGCCTTAAATATTTTTTGATAACCAAAACACATTTCAGCTTCAACTTCGTACCAACCTGGTAGCTTTACTTCTTGTTTAGTTTCATTCTCGCAAACAAGACCCATGAACTTGATATCAGCAACACAACAAGTCATTACTCTTCTACCAAAGCTAAATGAGCCTTCTTCTAATTTATCATTAGGTACTGCCTTAGCAATGACTTTGATCTTCTTACCTATGTATTTCTTATATTCTTGAACTACATCTTGAATCCATAAAGCATAATCCCTAAATTCAATATCAATGACATCAGCATTCATATCAAATGGTAAAGGATCAACAATATCATCATACTCACCTTGGCCATCAGTATATTCATAAGCGATCTCACACTTACGATTTACTTGTCTTACAACTTTATGATATTGCATCTTATCATCATCATGGTTGACTCTGTTGAACAACATAAACTCAGCACCAGCAATCTTTTCTACCATTAGATTTCTAAACATCGTATTGTAAGCCAAGAAAGTAGAAGCATCAGCTACATTGATCTGTTGAACAATTAACCAATTTTCAGGAATGACTTGATACAAGTCATTGATATTCCACATACCATTGTATTCAATGATAATCTTATCAGGATCATATTGTTGTTGAAGTTGCATGCAATAATCATAAGTCAATTCATCTTGTTCAGATACATAAACAACTTTGATCTCATCTGATTCAACTTCATCATATTGTTTCTCACCATCTTCACAAGCAATGACAACCGTCATTTCTCCTGGTGCACAGAAGGCAGGATTAGAGATATTTTCAATGATGAAACTAGTCTTACCAGACTCTAAAAAGCCGGTAAAGACATAAACTGGTCTTTCATTAGTATCCATAACTATTCCTTATTATCAAATAACTTTTCAATTGCTTCTTGATTCATCTTAGAACCAATGACACAGAATCTACCCATAGCGATTGCATTACCATCTCTGATATCAGTCTCTTCAGGTACATAGTCAAAATAGATCCATTTACCATCTTTACCTTCAACAATTCCTTTAGCTCTTAAGACAATACCATACTTATCTTGATCATCCAATTGTTTCAAGATATTAGCGATTTCTTCTTTACTATATTTGTGGTTAGTCTCCTTACCCCAACTAGTAAAGATCTCATCAGCATGGTGGTGGTGATGCTCATGCTCTTCTTCATCTTCATCATGGTGGTGATGACAACAACACTCGTGATCATCATCCTCATCTTCGTCTTCATCATGATGATGGTGGTGACAACAACATTCGTGATCATCATCCTCATCCTCGTCTTCATCATGATGGTGATGACAACAACATTCATGATCATCATCCTCATCCTCGTCTTCATCATGATGGTGAT
>CAVCVO010000033.1:0-48838 GCA_963606005.1 Anaerovoracaceae bacterium | reverse complement strand
TTTGCATACATAAGGTGCGTTGCTTTTAATAATTTTCTTGGTGAACTTCAAAGTAACTTTGTGGGTGATTACATACTGGGCATACTCCTGGAGCCTTTGTTCCAACTACGATATGACCACAGTTGCGACATTCCCAAACTTTAACTTCACTTTTTTGGAAAACTTGTGACGTTTCAATGTTATTTAACAAAGTACGATATCTTTCTTCATGATGCTTTTCAATTGCTCCAACAGCTCTAAACTTATAAGCAAGATCTAAGAATCCTTCCTCTTCTGCTGTTTTAGCAAAGCCTTCATACATATCAGTCCACTCATAGTTTTCACCTTCAGCAGCAGCTAAAAGGTTTTCTTTAGTATCACCGATACCTCCTAATTCTTTGAACCACATCTTAGCATGCTCTTTTTCATTTTCAGCTGTTTTAAGAAATAGAGCTGACATTTGCTCATATCCTTCTTTTTTAGCTACTGAAGCAAAGTAAGTGTATTTGTTTCTAGCTTGTGATTCACCTGCGAATGCTTCTTGTAAATTCTTTTCAGTCTGTGTTCCTGAATATCTGTTTGTTGACATTTCATTTTCCTCTACTTTCTTTTTACTTAGTTGAGCTAAGTTTTTGCCCACGCCTTAACTTTCTTCTTGACTTTTTTGACAACTACTACAGATACCTTTGAAGAAGATATCGTAGTTGATAAACTTGATTCCGTGATCATCTTTTATCTTGGATAATAGATCAGGTATATGATCGATGTCGACATCATATATTTCCCCACATTTGATGCATTTGACATGATAGTGATCTTTTAAAGTGAAATCAAAATAATCTGGTCCTTCAGGGACTTCTATTTTACGTATTTCACCTTCTTCGGATAAAAGTGATAGGTTGCGATAAACAGTACCTCTACTGATGCTAGGATGATCTTTTTTGATGTTTTCATATACCTCATCAGCAGTTACATGTTTTTTAAGTTTTCGAACGGTTGTCAGTACTAGCTCTTTTTGAATAGTGTTTCTTCTTTCCATACGTGTACCTTATTAGGATTAAATCCTAATAAGAATTATATAACAATAGATAATAACTGTCAAATGTTTTTGATTAAATCTGTTTTTGACTTAATTTTTGTTTAACAACCACTTCCATGTTGGCATAACATCCACTAACACATCTTTATATTCAATTTTTTCTTCTTCGCTGTTAGTTAATAATAAACATTTTGCATTAGGCACGAATTCTTTAAATTTATAAAAGGCAGACAATTCTCTTTCATATGTGCTTGAACTTTGAATACTATAACTAACTTGTATGGCTAAATTTTGCTGAGGAATGTAAAAATCTATTTCTATATTTTTGTTATAGAAATATACTTCATTTTGCCCATATCTTCTTATCAATTCTATAGCAACTAGATTCTCTAATAATGCACATTCATTATTTATAGTTAATAATGATAACAACCCTGTATCAGCAAAATAATATTTTGGTGAAGATTCTTTTTCTACTAGATTTCCAATGTAATTTTGAATTGAGAAGATCAAATATGAATCACGCATATAACCAATATAATTGATCACGGTTTGTTTCCCTATTGTTGCCCCTGCAGTTTTTAATATATTAGTCAATCTCGAAAACGATAATGGTTGCATCGTTGATTCAGCAATTTTTTTTAAAATTAGTTTTATCGCAAAAGGATTAGTTATTTTATTTCTGGCAATGATATCGCCTAAATATATAGTTTGATAAATACTATTTAAATAGTCTCTTTTATTGGTGATAGATGTTAATTCAGGAAAGGCTCCATATTGGAGATATTGATTAAAAAGTGAAATGATACATGCCTTGTCTTTAGTGGAAAATGGAACAGTAATATCAAGCGAATTATTATTTGCAGTGATATATTCTTCAAATGAATAAGGATAAACATTTTGAACAACAAAACGTCCACCGAGAGTAGTAGCAATTTCGCTGCTTAGCATTTTGCTGTTACTTCCTGTAATACACACATGATATTTATTATCCGCTAATCTTCTAGCAAATTTTTCCCAACCATCAACTATCTGGATTTCATCAAAGAACAAATATGGTTTTTCACTATTGGCTAATTCTAATCCAATTTCTAAAATGGTATTAAGATCATTAACTGTTATTTCTAACAAACGTTCATCTTCAAAATTAACATATAGAATTTTTGAAATACTTATTCCGCTATCAATCAATTTATTGATCTGTTGATACATTAAGTATGATTTTCCAGTGCGTCTAATGCCAACAAAACAATAATTTATATTGTCTTCTAATGCATACTTTCTTTGTATTATAGGAGTGTTTATATACATTTCTCTTTGGTCTATGATGACATCTATTAATTGTTCTCTATTCATAAGTAATCCTCCTATTGTCTTGTCCACAAGACAATATTAGCACATATCTGTCTTGTCTACAAGACAAAAAGCATAATATCACGTCTTATACACAAGACAAAAATAAAACGATAGACATATGCTATCGTTTAATCTTGCTCTAAGTATTTTTTTAGATCGTTTACAGTCTTTAAATAAACATCACAATTTTGTTTCATGAAGTCTTCTATCTCTTTTACATCATTGGCCCAGCCAACTGCCGCAAAGGTTACATTGCACTTTTTAGCCATATCATAACCTGGTTTAGCATCATCGATGACCAGTAGCTCTTCGGGTTTTAAAGATAAGTTTTTCATGATCTGTTTTAGTGGGTAATCGCTTGGCTTTCTAAGTTCGTTTGGCAATTCCCAACCATATACAAGATCAGGTTCAGGTAGATTGTTATGTTTAAAATCTCTTAAGATATTTTCTTTTAAAGAGTGAGAAACAACAGTAATATAGCCCCCTTCTGCTTTCTGCTTATCCATGATCTGTTTGATACCATCATAAGCGGTAGGAATATGCTTTTTAACATAATCACGCCAGAAGGCTTCTTCTCCAGCAATCTGATCATCAGTCATGTTGTATTTTTTACATAATTGTAAAAACCCAGTTGTGAAGTTATCTCGGAAGTATTCTTCTAAAGACAATGATTCATTAGGGAAATACATTTTTAAGTAATCAACAAAACAAGGATAATGAATGGTAGCTGTTGAATTTACGACCGTATCATCATGATCAAAGACAAGACATTTGTATTTCATAAGTTTGCTCCTTAATATATTTCGTGCTTTAAATCTCGATGCATCAATTGATTGATGATCTCAGATGGCTTTTTATCTTCATATAAGACTGCATAGACAGCTGAAGTTATCGGCATTTCGATATTCTCATTTTTTGCTTTTTGATAGATGATCTTACAAGCATCTACACCTTCAACTGTTTTAGTGTTTTCTTGCCAAAATGTTCTTGAACTATCATGTTGTCCTATAAGATAACCAGCTTGATAATTCCTTGATGTGAAACTGCTACAAGTTAAGATCAGATCTCCCATGCCACATAAACCCATAAAAGTGGATTGTTTTGCTCCATGAGCTAGGCCATATCTTGTCATTTCACTTAAGCCTCTAGTGATAAGAGAAGCTTTGGCGTTGTCTTTTAGTCCTAAGCCGGCTACGATACCACTAGCAATAGCTATGACATTTTTAAGACCTGAGCCATATTCACAACCAATAAGATCATCGTTGCGATATACTCTAAAATAATCATTAGAGAATAATCTTTGTAGTTCTTTAGCTGTTTCTTGATCTTGACCAACGATGTTTACAGTGGTTATCTGCTTTTCTACTACTTCACTAGCAAATGAAGGACCACTTATAGAAAAATAACTATGTAAGTGTTCTTTACTGACAGTTTGGATGATCATCTCTGATAAACGATCAAATGTGACAGGATGAAATCCTTTGGCAGCATTAATAAAGATCTTCGGTGAATCTATTAGAGTATCTATCTGTTGAGCAAGATCAACACTAACAGAAGATGGTACTGCTAATAAGATGATGTCATAGTCTTTACATTTACTAAGGTCTGTTGTAGCTTTTAAGTTTTCTGGTAAAAGGACATCAGAAAAGAAGTAGGAATTTTTATGATTGATGTTGATATCATCGACTTGCTTACTATTTCTACCATAGATCAATACTTCGTTTTGATTGTCGGCTAATACGCTTGCTAGGGCAGTGCCCCAACTACCTGTGCCGACTGTAAATATTTTTTTACTCATGAACATATTATAACAAATGTGCGTTAGTTTTGTTATAATGAAGTCACGAAATGTGAGGTAACTATATGGGTATTTATAACAAGATCTTAGGGGGCTTATTAGCCGGAGCAGTTGGTGATGCTATGGGGGCAGCAACAGAAACAAGAAACACGCAACAGATAAAAGAGAGATTTAATGGATTAGTAACAGATCTTGTGGAGATACCTAATGATGTATTTGCTCATGGTTTTCCTAAGGGAAGTGTTACAGATGATTTCTCTTTAGCTTACTATACCGCTGTAGCGATCATCAATAATAAAGGGGTTAATGATATAGCAGCTAAGGAAGCACTTATCAATTGGTCAAAAAGCCCATATTATGTAATGGCAGGTCCTACTACTATGGCAGCAGTAAATAGGATCAATGGTATAGAAAACAGTAATGATATCTTTGTGCCAGCTGTAGATAATTCAAAGGGTTCTAATGGTAGTGCCATGAAGATTGCTCCTGTTGGATTAGCTTCTAAAGGTGATATTGAGAAAGCTATGAAAGATGCTGTTACGATATGTAAACCAACGCATTATAATAATTCATCATTAGCTGGAGCTTGTGCTATAGCTGCAGCGGTAAGTATGGCATTAAGAGACAAAGCTACTGTTGATGATATGATAAGTGCTGGACTTCAAGGAGCATTATATGGACAAAATCAAGGAGTACAATTATCAACACCATCTGTATATAAAAGGATTAAATTAGCGGTAAAGATCGCTGAGATTTGTAAAGGTGACTTAGAAAAGACGATGAAAGAATTAAATGAGATCATCGGTAGTGGTCTGGCTGCAGCTGAGGCAGTTCCATCAGCTTTTGGTTTATTAAAAGCTTTTGAAGGAGATCCGAGAAAATGTATCATTGCTGCTGTCAATATGGGTAATGATACAGATACTGTTGCTACGATGGTTGGAGCGATGGCAGGTACTTTGAAGAGTTATTTTGATCAACGCTATCTGATGATCATTGATGAAGTAAATCATTTTGATCTTCCTACAGTTGCTTCCAAGTTAGAGAGA
The DNA here is from genome assembly GCA_963606005.1 of Anaerovoracaceae bacterium. GTDB lineage: Bacteria > Bacillota_I > Bacilli_A > Erysipelotrichales > Erysipelotrichaceae > UBA1783. Next base: position 43,620 of record CAVCVO010000033.1, on the reverse strand, counting down.
TTATAGAGATGAGTAAGCCAATATTAATGATCGCTGGTAGCGATATAGATCATTTCTATGAAATTGAAGATTTTGTTACTGCTGGGGATGTGAGCATGGCTAAACCTGTGGGTAAAAAAATAGGTGGTTGTGTTTTAAATACTGCCGTAGTAGCTGCTTCCAAAGGTGATCAAGTTAGGGTCATTGATTATCTAAGAGCAGAAGATAAAGATACTGAACTATTAGTTGATGGTTTAAAGGAAAGAAAAGTAGATACTAGTTTTATTCAATATGATAAAGATGTTACTAATGGTAATTGTCTTATCATGAGTAAGGGTAATGAAAAGTGTATCTATGTAATTGAACCAGAAAGGCCTTATTTTAAATATGATGAAAGCTTAAAAGGATTACTAAATGGCTCAGGTTATATTTATTCCTTGCTACATACATTAAAGATATCTTTTGAAAATATGCAACCTATTAGAAATGCTAGAAAAAAAGGAGCTAAAATGATCTTTGATGGAGCAGGTCATTATCACAGCAAAGAAGAAACAGATCTTTTGTTAGAATTAGCTGATGGATTATTTATCAATAAGCAATCTTATAGGAGATTGTGTGATGCTCATGGAAGTGATTTTAAAGATGAACTATTAGCTAAAGGTGACAATTTTATTTGTATAACTGATGGGGAAAATGGTGCTGATTGTTATATAAAAGGTAATAGTTATCATGCTGATTCCTTAAAGGTTAAAGTTGTGGATTCAACTGGTGCAGGGGATAGTTTTGCTGGATGTTTCTTACATTGCTTGAATGATGGCATGAGTTATGAAAAGTGTTTAAGACTGGCTTCTGTTAGTGGTGCATATGCTTGTACTGGTTTTGGGGGCATGTATGCTTGTGTTGATATGGAAACATTGGAAAAGTTTGCTAATGATAATCATTATGAAATATAAAAAGTCTCGTGGTGAGACTTTTAAAAATTGCTTAGTGAAAGAGTTTTTCTTGAAATTCTTTAATGATATCTTCTTTAAAGTAGTTTGCTTTAGTAGTAAAGATCTCATTATTGGTCAGCACTAATTCGCAATAGCCTGTGTAGTCGTGTATCAAGATGAAATCTGTATTTGAACACAGTTTTTCGTAGTCGTGGACAGTCAATCCAGTATTTTGAAATGATGCATAGCCTCCTGTATAGACACAGCCATCAGTGTAATATTTGTTGTCAAGATAGATTGGATAGATAAGATCGTAGTCACAATCTTTGATGAAGGAAGTAGATAGATTGATATTGGTGATATATAAGAATGAATTGAAAGGATCACCTATTTTTATCTTTTTATAGGAGATATTCATAACATTAGCATATTCTTTAAATTGTTGTTCGAGGAGAGTCTTATTTTCTTTAATGATCTCTTCAGAGGTTTGATTATTAAGAATATAGATTTTATCGTTAGTTTTTATTGATTCAACAAATGTTTGTAGATTATCTATTTTGTAATCATTTGGAGAATCTAAGATTGTGGTAATCTGTTCTTTTGTTATGTCTAACTGTTTGCGAGAATACCTAGTTAAACAATCAGTGTCAGTGTAAAAGTACATTCCAGCATCACCTAAAGTTTGAACAATAAAGAAGCCATTGGTGAGTTGACCATTATCATCTAATGAGTATTCACTAACACGCCAATAAAAGTTATCAGTGGGGACATTTTCAAAATTGATATTATAACCACCAAAATATAAAGGAACATAAGTTGAATTTTCACCATTATAGACCTCAACGATCATCTTTAGTTTTCCTTCAAGAAATAAAGGAAAATAGTATGGACTATATTGCTGTACTAATTCACCATTTTCGTAGCCATAAACGGGGATCCTATCACCTATTTCAAAAAGATCAGCTTTATGTTTCCAATGGTAACTATTGATGTAATCTAAACCAATTGTAGCGGCATAACTTTTAAGATTAGTTTCGAATTGTTGGTCAGTTAGTTGAAATGTTGGCCAATCATCATAAGTGATATTATCGATCTTACTTGTTGAACAACCTAGTAGGGTTACAAAAATAATTAGTAATGTTACAAATTTTTTCATATGTGACTCCTTTAATACCAATATAAGTAAAGTAAACTATTTGAATAATAGTATGTTATGTTATTAGCTATTTTATTATTTGTGGGAAATGATGAACTACTTAGTTGTACGAGCATATATTTTCTTGCCCCTGAAGTAATGGAACCATTGTATTGGGGGTCCATGATATAAAAATCAGAAGTATTATTTCCTCTTTCACTATAGCCATAAAGCATTGTAACATGTCCTCCATAGCCTGTTGCGGCCCATGCTATGATATAGACTTTGTTATTATTTAGATTAGATTTGTAGTTTGATAAAGTTGTACTCTGATTAGAAAATGCTGTTTCAATGTGGTAACCAGTGTTAAGTAGATCTTGAATGCAGGTTAAGGTTAAAGAGGGGACTTGGTTAGCAGTTAGGTTATTGCCAAGACAAGCTTGAACAACATTAGTAGAGGTATACGATGTTGATTTATAGTAGTTAGAAATTGAGGCAATGCAAGCTGCCCAACAACCATTTGGGTAAGGATTTTGAGCAACTAAAGGATAATTTAAGATAGTTTGACTATTAGTTGAAGGTGGTTGTAAGTATTGGAATGGAACAAGGATCTTTTCTAGTGAGCTTTTCTTAGCTTTAGATAAAAGCGAATCAAAAGAACTTGTTACATTGGAACTTTCATTAGCAGAATCTATTAAAGTCTTCATTTCTGTTGAATATAAGTAGGCACTATTTCCATAAGAAAAAACTAAAACTTTATTGTTATAACTATCTACATCCTTTAGTTGCTTGATGAAGTCATCAGAGATCTTAGCACTATTACCATGGACATAAACAGTTAATATCGGATCTTCGTTTCTGTAGACTACATATAAGTACGTATATTCTCTTTCAGTTATCTTTTCATCTTGACTGATATCATAGATTGGAATGTTTGAACTTATCGTATATGTATCAAAAGGATCATAATGGTCAAAATAGATGATCGCTTCACCGATCGAACTAGCTATGCTTAAAACATTAAAATTTTTTAAAAGATCTTCTTCTTCATTTTCGGCAGATATGTTAGTAAAAGAGAATAAGAGAATAAGAGTGATCAATATTATTTTTTTCATTTTGTATATTCCTTTCTAGATCTCATTATTTGATGGTCAAAAGTTTGGGGGGAAAGTAAGGATGATCTTTACTTCTTTGTGATTAAACTATAACATTTTTTACTTTTAATGAGTAGAAGATTAAAAAGGATTTTATCTTATCATTTTCTTGAAAAAACGATAAGATAAATGATAAGATAAATGCATAAAGGAGATATAATCGTATGTTAAAGGAATGTGAAACAGTAGAATTAAAAAAATCATTAGCTCAACTAAAAGAAGGAGTGATCTCACTAAGTGCAATGCTTAATAAAACTAGCAAAGGTGAGGTTTATTTTGGCATTAAAGATGAAGGTGAAGTAGTTGGACTAGATGTTGATAAGAAAACTATAGCTGATATTACTCATGAGATTCAAAATAATCTAAAGCCACTACCTATAAAGGTTTTGATCAATGAAGTAAAGATGGAAAATAAGAGTATTATCAAGGTTTATGTCGAAGGCCAAGACAAGCCATATTCTGCGTATGATAGATATTACATAAGGGTAAATGATGCGGATATCATTATGAACTCTTTAGTTCTTCAACATTTCTTTGAACAGAAACAGGATAATTATTCGTTGTGGGAAAAAGCCGAAACAAAATATACGATTGATGATGTTGATGAAGAACTATTGATTGATTTTGTTAGAACAGCAAATGAAAAAGGGAGAGTTGACTATTTGTACCGTAACGCAAAGGACACATTAATTAGATTGGGTTTATTGACAGAAAATGATAAGTTAAATAACGCTGGTGTGTATCTGTTTGGTAAGATGAAGCCAATAATGATAAAGGAAGCTTCATATCCCACTGATTCGCGAGTTGATTTTGGTGAGATAAAACAATTCAAAGGAAATATATTTGAGTGTATAAGAGAAGCAACTAGTTATATTCAAAATCATATTTCTTTTAAATCAGATATTGTAGGATTACAAAGAGAAGATATATCAGAGATACCTTTAAGGGCGATAAGGGAGATCGTTGTTAACTCATTTGCTCATGCTAATTACGCGATCAGTAATGATAATAATCAATATATTGTCTATAGATCATCTGTTAGGATCTATAATCCAGGATCTATATATCAAAATATCGATCCAGAAAGATTCGCATCTGGTAGTGTTGGTAGTAAGATCAGAAATGTTTTGATCGCATCTACTTTGTTTAAATATGGTTTAATTGATGCTTTTGGTACAGGATTTGATCGTACATTTACTTTATGTGCAAAAGAAGAGATAGATTATCGGTATATAAATGATGAGTTTGGTTTCACTTTTATTTTTGAAAGAAAAAAGAATTTCTTAAGAGATGATGTGTATATAAAAGATGATAGATTAGACAAATTAGATGAAGAGATCATAAACTTTTTATATTTTAATGAGAATTTGACTATTCCTCAACTTGCTTTAAAAACAGGAAAGTCAGAGCCAACGATCCATAGACATTTGGATTATTTGGCTTCTTTAAATAAGATCAAAAGGATCGGTTCAAGAAAAAAAGGGTATTGGAAGGTAGTGGTATGAGTTTGCAAAGTACCACATCAACCGTAAAGTTTAGGTATATGAACTAAGCCCTAAAGAACAAAAAATAGATAATGGTATTGATTGGAAGTTGTTTTTTGATGAATTCACCTTCCTTTTTGGTACTTAAAAGATAGCAGAGACTATTTTAGGTTATTCAAGCCAAAGTATTATTTGGAAAAACTTATTTTTACTTATTTACCAAAATTGGTAAATTTTAAACAATACAAATTGGTAATTTTCGTATTGCCATTATCATCTCCGTGTATTTTCTGTCTCTTTACCAAACTTATAACAACGTTTCTATTGACATTATAATTCTTGCTTGTATTGAAAAATATTTCGACAATTTCTCGTAAAATAATAATTCTTTTCATCAATACTTAATTTTTGTCATATAAAATGAACCCCCTATCTGGAAGTTTGCTTTTTTCAAACTTTTGGGTTCATTTCATTTGAGTTGGTTGTTTATAAATTAAATTCTTGTAATTAAATTATCAATCAAAGTAGATTCAGGTTTTTACCTTATTCTTCCCTCAGCATAATCGATTTCTGATTCCAGATATTTTACATATTCTTTGTAATTGACATATTTTCTCATAAATTCGCTGGAAAAATTATTTTGGTTAAATGACTCTGACTTGACTTTTGAAAGACGATCTCGAAGAGTATCGATAAGTTCTTTACTCTGTGTTATTTCGGACAGATTCTCGAATATAGCTCCAAGCCAATAAAAGTCTTCATCTGTGCATTCTACCTTGATAAAATTAATTGTTGATGAAATATCAGTGGACAGAATATCTGTCATTTTGCCCCAACATTTTTTTACTTCAAAATCATCATTTGGATCTAATGATGCATAGTGGTCGATAATACTTTTTAGCTGAATTTTATCCATTTCATTTCCTCCGTTTTTTTAATACTGAATTTTGGTTTGAATCAGGAAAAACAGTTGCGATTTTTCCATTTGTTCTTATAACACCAACTCGTACACCTTTGTAGACCCCGAAGACTGGTTTTCCGTTTGGAACGTGTCTGTTTGATTTCAAACCAGCTACATGTTCGCCAGCACGACGTATATCTTTAGACGTCCATGAACTTGGAAACCACGCTTGACTCATGCTTTGTCTTTTTTTTGTGTTCTTGTGATTAGGAACATTACCTAAAAACATGACATATTTCGTGACAAATAAATCCAAGAAAAGCTCCAACCTGTTTTTCATATGCACCGAGATATACAGTTTCTTTAATTTCGATAGTAAACCCGCCTTTATTATTTTGAAAACATCTTGCCATTGTTTGCGGGGGTAACATATTGCCCTCAACTACTACATAATTACAATTATTGAAAACATCACTGATTTTATCTAGTATCTCAAGAACCGGGAAAGGTCCAGTCAATGGAACTCCAAATAATTCGCGTAAAATTTGGGCATAATATCTTAAATCATATCTACTTGTTGGTTTGGTTTTATAATCCATTAAGATTTATCTTCCTCCTTTTTGTTAAGAAGATTGAGAATTTTTGTTGCAGTTTCATCATCCATCTCATCAAAAGAACGTGAAAATTGTAAAGCTGCTCTTCTTTGCTGGATCCCGGCATTTTGTAAAGATATTTTAAACTGTGTTTTAGATTCTTCGATTACTTGTTTCAGTGTACATTGCTCTTCAGTTGACAAATTATAGTTGCTGATAAGCTTATTCGCCCAATCAGCAGGAACATTTTTTTTGCCGTTTTCAACTGCAGAGAGAAATGGAACTTTTACACCAAGAACTTTTGCCATGTCACCCATTACCTCGTGTTTTTTAATTCTTAATATTCTAACAAACTCTCCAAAACTCGTATAAGCCATTGTATTTTCCTCCTTCGAAGATAATATAATGCAAATTTTACCAATTGTCAATAAATAAATTAACTAAAATTAGGTTAAATAAATTACTGTAATTTAATTGCGATAGTAGTTAAAGCATAGCAGCGACAACTATCACATACAATTATACTTAGTCAATTATATGGTTTTATTTGTAACACTTTCTTAATAACATCCAAGGGATTTTGGCAATTTTTAAAGTATTTATAAGACCTACTAAGAGTTGGTAAAGTGTAAGTCACTAATTACCATCTTGAATGGTGGCTAAAGCGTTTACAAATAAACTTGCAACAATTTGTTGCAACATTGTTAAAAACGAACAGTTTGTAATATTATATTGTTGAAACATAGTTGGATCTTATCTATTTTTTTGCAACAACTTTCTTGCAGAAGGAAAAAAGTGAGAAAAAAGTTGAGATGTTAGAATAAGATCAGAAAGGGGAAGAAGACTATGAAAGGAAAAGTAGTATCAATTTTAAGAGGTTATACATATGAGCAAGTTAAGGCTGTATGTAATGCTCTAGTTCAAGGTGATAAAGTTAAAAATGTGGAGATCACAATGAATACTCCAAATGCATTAGAGATCATTCAAAAGATTACAGAAGAGTTTAATGATAAGTTAAGTGTTGGTGCTGGAACAGTTGTAACTTTTGATGATCTCAAGGCTGTACTTGAGTATGATGTTAAGTTTGTTTTAGCTCCAGTAAGTTACACTAAAGAGATGATTGACTATTGTCATAGTAAGAATGTTTTAGCTATTCCTGCTGCATATACTCCAACTGAGATCTATACTCAGTTATGTTATGGTGCTGATGTGGTTAAAGTATTCCCAGCTAATGAGTTAAGCAAGAGTTATGCTAATAAAGTCAAAGAAACTTTGAAAAATTGCACACTTATGGCTGTTGGTGGAGTAAATGCGACTAATGTGAATGAACACTTTGCTGGTGGATATCAGTATGTTGGTACAGCTAATGGTATCTTTAAGAAAGCAGATATATTGAGTGAGAATGCTGAAGGCTTATTAAAGTCTTTGAAAGAATTTGAAGCTAATCTACCAGAAGAGTAATAGCAATGATCAATTCAAGACAAAAAAGATTACTTGATATACTCTTAAAACAAAAAGGTATCGTTACGGCTGAATATTATTCACAAGTATTAGGTATTTCTAAAAGAAGTGTTTATTCCTATTTAGATATTGTTGAGCCTTATTTAAGAGAAAAGGGTTATTCCATCAAGAAAGTTCCTTCAAAAGGAATTGAAGTTGTTCAAATTGATGAAAAAAGTACGATAAGTCAAGAAAGTGTAGACGACTATTCGTTGACTAGTAGACGTTCTGAACTATTGAGTAGAGTCATCATCAATAATGAGAAAGTCATGTTGGGTGAATTTTGTGATGAGTTCTATGTGTCTGAGGGATCGATTCGCAATGATATTATCTATTTTAAAGAGATCATCAAAGATTTCCCTCAAGTAGATATTGTCATCAGTAGAGGAGAGATCTATAGAGAGTCTAAGAGTGTTTTTGTTACGCTCAATGCGATCATCTATCTAATAGAAAATGAGACTCACTTGATGAGTTTTGAAGAGAAGAATGATTACTATTATCGGATATTTGATCCTAATATAGTTGATGTAGTTGTTAAGACTGTTAAAGATTATCTTGAACAATTAAGTATCAATATTGGTGAGTATTACATAACTCATATCTGTACAGTGTTAAATACATTAGTCAGTTGTGCAAGTCATGATGAACATGTGAGTAAGGAAGAAAAACTATTGGTATATGATAAGATCAAGAATCTGCCCAATATTTTATTAGCTACCCAGTTTTTAGAGGGTATCGGTAAGAAGTTAAATGTTTTATTTAGTGAAGGTGATATTGATTTCTTATCAGATTATTTAAAGGCTGATAGGATACAGATCTCAAACTTTGAAAAGATCGATGATAAGGATCTAACGATCTATCGCGAAGTATTTGATAAGTTAGAGAAGACAGTAGATATCACAATCGATGAGAATGATAAGTTAGTTCAAAATCTATTGTTACATTTAAATGCGATGGTCTTTAGATTAAGAAATGGTATCGTCATCCATAATGCTTTGACTGCTCAGATAAAAAGTGAGTTTGGTGTATTGTTCAATTTAATGGGTATCATCTTTGAATCGGTTGAAGATAAATTGAATATCAAGATAACTGATGATGAGATAGGATTCTTGTTAATCCATATTCAAAATATCATTGAACAACAAAAGAAGGTTAAAAATATCTTACTTGTTTGTCCTCATGGGGCTGTGGCATCTAACTTAGCATTAAATAGGATCAAGAACTTATTACCAGCTTATAACTTTATTGAAGTATTATCAGTAGCTGAGATCAGTGAAGTAAATTTAAGATCGATCGACTTCATCATTTCAACTGTTGATATTGATAATGTGGATAAACCAGTAGTAAAGATCTCACCATTATTGACTAAGGAAGATCAATTGAATGTCATGAAGTTCTATCAAGGAATGATCTTTGATCAATCTAATGAGAAGAAACATTATGATAATCTTAGTAAGTTCATTGATAAAGATACGATATTTGAAACAGATATCAAGGATAGAAAAGAGCTTATCTGTGCTGCATGTAATAAATTAGTGCAGCTTGATATGGTAACGGATGAATATTGTACTAGTGTACTAAATAGAGAGGGATTAAGTCCTACTGATAATATCTATGGTTTTGCGATACCTCATGGTGATCCTAAGTATGTTAAAAAGACGAGAGTTGTCGTGGTATTGCTTAAAGAAGCAATCAAGTGGCAAAGGCATCAGACAAGTATAGTGATGTTTGTTAATATCGCAAAAGAGGACTTATTAAGTAGTAAGAGTATCTTGCAGGATATATTTGATCTAATGCAGTCAAAGAGCTTTGCGATTGGATTAAAAAGAGGAATGACTAAAGAAGATTTTGTGAAGTTTATAGGAGAAGATTAAGATGATCAGGGAAGAATTGGTATTTGTATTAAATGACATCAAGACACAAGATGAATGTATTAAGTTTTTAGCTGATAAAGCTAATGAAGATAATCTTTTGTCTGATGAAGATGAATATGTAAAAGCTATCTATCATAGGGAAAGTGAGTTTTCTACAGCAGTTGGTTATGATGTGGCTATCCCTCATGGCATGAGTGATGCTGTTAAGGAAGCATTCATCTGCTTTGCTAAGTTAGAAAATCCTATCAAATGGGGGCCAGATGAAAAAGAAGTAAAAATGGTATTTATGATTGGTGTTCCAGAACACTTGAAAAATAAGATCCATTTGAAGTTGATCTCTCAGATCAGTAAAGCATTGATCGATGAGGATTTTAGAAATGGTTTACTTGCATGTAATACTGCTAAGGAAGCATTTAACTATTTAGATAAGATAAATCAAGGTATAAAGGAGGCTTAAAAAATATGAAGGTTGTAGCTATCACAGCTTGTCCTACAGGTATTGCACATACTTATATGGCACAAGAAGCATTAGAGAGAGAATGTAAAAAACGTGGATATGATTATAAAGTAGAGACTCAGGGTTCATTAGGTATTGAAAATGAACTTGAACAGGATGAGATCGATGCTGCTGATATGATCATCTTATGCGTTAGTATCTCTATTGAGAATGAAGAGAGATTTGAAGACAAGAAAGTCTTCTATGGAGATGTAGATGAATGTATTTCTTATCCAGGTAAGATCTTGGATAAGGCATTAGAATTTTATGGGTTAAATAAATAAGGAGAAAGAAATGGATAATTTTAAGAAAGAATTAAAGACTATCCAAAAAGCATTGCTTACTGGTTGTTCTTACATGATGCCAGTAGTAGTTGCCGGTGGATTAAGTTTTGCAATTTCATTATTAGGTGGCGAAGCTACTGAAAGTGGTATCGTTGTTGCTAGTGACTTCATGGCAAACGTTAAGTTGATTGGTAAAGCTGGATTATTTATGATGATCCCAGTATTTGGGGCATATGTTGCTTATTCAATTGCTGGTAGACCTGGTTTAGCTCCTGGCTTTATCTTAAGTTATATTGCTAATGATGCTGTTGGTTCAACTGGTGCTAAGACAGGTTTCTTAGGTGCTATGGTCATGGGCTTACTTGCTGGTTATATGGCTCGTTGGATGAAGGGTTGGAAAGTTCCTGAATCTGTTAAGTCAGTTATGCCTATCTTGATCATTCCATTATTAACAACATTTGTATTAGGCGTTATCTATATCTATGTAATTGCTGTTCCATTAGGAGCATTACTAAATACTTTGATCACTGTTTTAGGTAACTTGAATGGTGCTAACCAGATATTGTTCGCTATTGTTATTGGTGCAATCTGTGAGATCGATATGGGTGGCCCATTAACTAAGGCTGTTTCATTATTCTGTACTGCTTTGATCTCTGAGGGTATCTATACTGCTAATGGTATGTTTAGAGTTTGTGTTGGTATTCCTCCATTAGCTATCTTTGTATCTTCTTTGATCTTCAGAAATAAGTGGACTGATGCTGATAGAAGTGCTGCTAAGACTGCAGGTGTTATGGGATTCTTTGGCTTAACTGAAGGTGCTATCCCATTTGCGATCGCTGACTTAAAGGCAGTATTACCTGCTAATATCATTGGTTGTGTTGTTGGTTCAGTAATTGCTTGTGTAACCGGTGTACAATCAGCTGTACCTCATGGTAGCTTTGTAACATTACCAATGGTTCAGAATAAGTTGTGGTTTGTCATCGCAATTGTTGCTGGTACACTTGTCGCTGCTCTTATCATGGGTTTGATCAAGAAACCTGTTGATAATAAAGTAGAGAAATAATTCATTAAGTATTCAGATCTAGGGCATGTTGCTTCCTGTTGCAGGATGAGTAATCTGGATAGTGTGGGGAAAAGAGTAAAGGGTGATCTTAATGGTCACTCTTTGTTGGTTAAGGAGTATAATTGTTTTGGGGGAAATAGTATGAAAAAGACATTATATTTAGTAAGACATGGTGAAACTGTAAACAATACAAAAGGAATAACTAATGGTATGATCGATTCAGAATTGACTGATAAGGGAATACAACAAGCTCGACTTGCTGGAAAGTGGCTAAAAGATAATAAAGTTGATTTTGATCATGTCTATGTTTCTTGTTTAGGCAGGGCACAAATGACTTGTAAATTGATAACTGATAAGCCATTTAAGATTGAAAGAGGATTAAGAGAAAGATCTTTTGGTAAATATGAAGGGCAAGGACCGGAGTTTAGAAAATATATGTGGCAAGATCTTGTTTCTCTTGGTGGAGCAGAAGATGTATGTAAAGTAGCTAAGAGAATGGATAGAACATTAAGAAGGATAATGGAAAAGCAAGATAATAATATTGTCTTAGCTGTAAGTCATAGTGCAGCAATAAGGATCTTTACTTATTATCATATGGATGATGCTAAAGCAGAAATACCAGTAAGGATACCTAACTGTGCTATATTAGTTTATGAGTATGAAGATGGTAAATTCTCGTTGATAAATGTTATAGATGTGGAGAAACAGTAGAGACTAAAGCAAAGGCTACACGACTAGAATTGTCGGAAGTGTGAAAAATGGAGCTCAAAACCTTTCGAAATTGTGAAAAAATAATTAGCTTAGACTAACTTGGATATAATAAATATAGCAAAAAGACTTTATTGTTATTGCAACATCAATATTAAATTGCTAGAAAATGTTCATAGGAGGACAATGAAAATGAAAGTGGATATTAAAAATTTAGGCACAGAGTGTGGCAATGAAAAAACACAAGATCTTGATCAATTATCAACCATGGAGATAATCAAGATCATGAATGATGAAGATCTTAATGTTGTAGCAGCTGTAAAAGAAGCTTTACCACAGATTGAAAAAGTAGTGGAAGTCATGATTGAAACTTTAAAAAATAATGGTAGAGTCATTTATGCTGGTGCTGGTACTTCTGGTAGAACTGGTATCATTGATGCTGTTGAGTGTGGGCCAACATTTGGTTGTACTAATGAGTTTTTAGGACTAATTGCTGGTGGATATAGTGCTATATTTAAGGCAGTAGAAGGTGCTGAAGATAGTAAAGAGTTGTGTGTAGAAGACTTAAAGAATAACAATTTTACTAGCAAAGATCTATTTATTGGTGTAGCTGCTTCTGGTAGGACTCCATATGTTATTGGTGGTATTGAATATGCTAAATCATTAGGAGCTAAGACAGCGTGTGTTTGTTGTAATAAGAATACAGAGATCGGTAAGTTAGTTGATTATCCAATTGAAGTTAGTGCTGGTCCAGAAGTATTAACAGGTTCTACTAGATTAAAATCTGGAACTTGTCAAAAGGTCATTATCAATATGTTATCTACAGCTACTATGGTAGGTATGGGTAAAGTTTATAAGAACTTAATGGTTGATGTTATGGCTACTAATGGTAAGTTAGTTGAAAGATGTCGTCAGATCGTTATGGCAGCTACCGGTTGTGATTGGGATACTGCAGATAAAGCTTTAAATCAAACTAATAACCATTGTAAAGAAGCAATCGTTATGATCTTACTTGGCGTTGATTATGAGCAAGCTAAAGAGAAATTAGCAGAGGCTAAAGGCTGGGTAAGAAAAGCAATTGAAAAATAAGATATACCTCGGTAGTTTTCTATCGAGGTTTTAAAAAATAGTGTAAAATGGAACCAGTAATTATTGCTTAGGAAATAATGGAGGGCAAATAGATGTTAGAAAGAATTAGTTTGGATAGAGAAAAAGAGTATTTAGAAAAGTGTGCTAAAGAACATAAGATACCTGGAGGGGAGTTTGCTATTGTAACTGAGAATGAGAGCAAATGTTTTTGCTTTGGCAAGAAAGCTTTGTTACCTAATGAAGTAGATAATAATATTGATACTATGTATGATCTTGCTAGTTTGACTAAGGTTGTTTCTACAACCACTATGGTCTTACAATGTATTGAAGAGGGTTATTTCTCATTACAGACAGATATACGTAATCTTATTGATGTTCCCTATAAAGGAGTTACTATTGAAAACTTATTGACTCATACTTCTGGGTTATGTGCAGATGATAAGAATTATAGGAAATGTTCTAATAAACAAGAGATGATTGATTTTGTATTGAATAAAGAGCTATCTTATCCTACTAATAGCAAGGTTGAGTATTCTGATTTTGGCTTTATCTTATTAGGAATAATTTTAGAAAAGTATGTTGGTGATCTTGATAAATATGCACAAGATAACATCTTTGATCCATTAGAGATGAAGGATACTTGTTATAATCCTAAGTCGTGTAGAAAATATGATCGTTGTGCTCCTACGGAGTTAACAAGTGATAGGGGACTTGTATGTGGAGAAGTACATGATGGTAAAGGACTAAGATTAAATGGTGTTAGTGGTAATGCTGGCTTATTTTCTACTGTTAGTGATCTTATTCATTTTGTACAAATGTTATTATTAAATGGTTCTTGGAAAGGTAGAAGGATACTTCATCCTTCTACTGTCGAATTATTAAAACATTGTCATACAGAAGGATTAAATGATAGAAGAACATTAGGCTGGTTTACTAATGATAGAACAACTTCAATGGGTGACTACTATAGTGAGCATTGTTTATATCATACAGGATTTACTGGAACATCTATCTATGTTGATTTTGATAGAAAATGTGGGATCATATTGTTGACTAATCGTGTCCATCCTACTAGGGATAATAATTATATTTTTGATATTAGAAGTATAGTGCATAATATGGCTTTGTTAGATTTTGATGATGCAAAATAAAAGCCTCATATCGAGACTTTAAAGAATCTTTTCCATGCCGATCTTTTGAACTTGTAGCCCAATCTTTTGATAGAATGCTAAAGCATTTGTATTAGCTGCCCAAACATTTAAAGTTACATTATAGTAATTATTTTCTTTAGCATAGTTTAAGACATATTCATATAGTTTAGTACCTACATGTTTACCACGGCAATTTTCATCAACACATAGGTCATCTATGTATAATGTCTTGATGTCAGTCATATTGTTATCATTGATGAATTGTTTATGGATGCAGAAGGCATAGCCTACTACTATTCCATCATCATCAGCAACAAATACTGGTGTTTTATCATTAGTGATGATCTCTTTTAACTGTTCATCAGTATATTTTCTTGCTCCTACTTTAAATAAGTCAGGTCTAGCATCACTATGTACTTTATGTACTTCAAGTAATAGTTTATCAATAGTTGGTATATCTTTTAAATCAGCTTTTCTAATAGTTAACTCGCTCATAATGAGATCTCCTTGTCATCATAGAATATAATACAACCAAGAATTGGTTTCAATAAAAAAACCTGTTAGCTTGAGAAAACTAACAGGAGGTATGCCCTAAGGGCAATAAAAGTTCATTGATATTTTAACATAGAAGTTCAAAATTGCTCTTGAAATGTTATCTGTTTATAGAAAAACTCATTTAGTATATTCCAATCAGTTTTTAGTGGCTCTTCTTCATCTGCAGTACTCTTTACGAAATCTAGTTGTGAGTTAATGAAGTCATCTAATTCTTTGATTCTTGTGGATAATCCCATCTCAGAAGACTTTGCCTTCTTTTCTAAAAGATCATTAATGATGGACTCTAACTCTTTTGACAGTTCTGCATTTATTAATTCTGAAAATAAAATTGATGGTTGACTCTTTTTATCAATGATCCACTTAGCAGCGAGTAATGGCCTTATGACATAGAAGTATTTCTTGATGCAAATTATATCATCTTGAAGATAAGCTTGATAGTTATTGTTAGCCATGTGCCAATAGTGATATAAACTCTTTTTCTTGGAGTAGTAATCTTTACTGATAGTTTTTAATTGTTCAAGTGCAACTGAACCTTGATAGATGATTGGTGAGGATAACCATTCAAAGATAGTGGGATTAGAATCGTGTAATAGTTGTAAAGCTTTCTTTAGATCCCAACCATTGATATCAAAGATATTATCTAGTTGCCAATTGATCATATCATTTGTTTTCTCAAGATGAAGATAATCTTTGAGCGGTCTTATATAAACAAAGCGTACATCATAGTCACTATCATTTGAAGCAAATCCCCAAGCTCTACTACCTGATTCAACAGCAAACATTATCTTTATGTTTTCTTTTTCTTCTATCTCTTTTAACTTTTGTCTAATGATGTTATCCACTTTGATTCCTTCTTTCTAATGTGTTGTATCCATTATACAACCGAAGGTGTGAATAAAATGTAAACTAGTAGTTTAAAGGCTAATGGATGACCACTAGCCTTTAATGATAGTAATACTACTTATTCTTTTTGTAGTGTGCTTCTACATCCTCGTTCCAATCAACTGAAAAATCACCACAAGTTCTTACACTTGTCATAGCTTTGTTTGCTGCCATGAAGCTTAATTTTGTTCCCATTGAGTCTTGATAGTAGTTAGTAGCGTGATCTTTGTCTATGCCAAATGATGCTGCTGTTTCTAAGGCATCAATGTTAGCTGCCATGAAAATGAATTGCCAACCTTCTTCTTTTTTCTTTTCTATTAGTTTTTTTACTGTTTGACTTGTATATTGATTGCTGGCATTTTCATAACCATCGGTTGTGATGACAAAGATCGTATTTTCTGGTACATCTTCTTTACGGATGTATTTGTGAATCTGTTCAATGTGCTTGATACTTGTCCCTATAGCATCAAGTAAAGCAGTACATCCACCTACTTGATAGTCATCCTCAGTTAATGGTTTTACTTCTTTTAGATCAATCCTATCATGGATGGTTTTGTTAGTATTATTGAATAAAACGGTTGTGACATATCCTTGGCCATCTAACTTCTTTTGTTTTTCAATCATTGAGTTAAAACCACCTATTGTATCTTTTTCCATACCACTCATTGATCCACTACGATCTAAGATAAATACTAATTCTGTTATGTTGTTTTTCATTTCTACTGTCCTCCTTAAGTACAGTTAAAATATACAACTAATAACAGTGTTAATGGTCGCTTTGCAAGCGACAAATTAAGAACCTAAGGCTTTTAAATCATGCTCAAATAAAGCTAGATTGATCTGATATATGTCATAGAAGTGATTGATAAAACAATTTTTAATAAAAACATCAAACTTGTCAGCATTACTAAGTGCATAGCCTGCTTTCATTAGCATCTCATTTGCTTCATCTATTGATAACTCTAGGGCTAAAGCTAATAAGATCACAGTAGATTTAGATGTTTTATAATCTTTAGAGCATATTTTAGAGAATAGTTTTCTATTAATGCCAGCTTTTGTGTAGCATTCAACATTAGTCATGTCTTTTTCTTGTAGTATTCTAAATAACATTTCTTGGAAGCTTTCATCCACAACATTAAACATGCTGTCAGGAAGTGGCTCATCATTTTGCTCAACTGTTGTAAAAGAAAAAACTTTTATTAGACCTTTAAAGTTTGGCGTAATATTTCTTGATATACGATCATTATATATACTAGTCTTATTTTCACTATATTCATCATTACTTAATAGTGGACTATTTGTTACTTGAAAATATGAAGATAAACGTTCATATAGATCTTTATCAACAACAATTGTGTTTTTATCGTACACGACTAGATAGACGTTCATTTCACTTTCTATTAGAAAGTCATTGATCGTATCATAAGCAATCTTTAATGCTTCTTCTATTGGATAACCATAAGCACCAGTAGAGATAAGGGGAAATGCTAAAGAATCACATTTTAGTTTTTCTGCTAATTCTAAAGAATTCCTGTAACAGCTTGTTAGATATTCTTTCTCGTTATGGTTACCATCGATCCAAATAGGTCCTACAGTATGGATCACATACTTACAAGGTAATTTATATCCTTTGGTGTATTTAGCTTGTCCTGTTTCACAACCATGCAATGTATAACATTCTTTTAGTAATTCTTCTCCAGCAGCGCGATGTATGGCTCCATCAACACCTCCACCACCCAATAAGGTATTATTTGCAGCATTGACAATGGCATCCACTTTCATTTTAGTTATATCGTTTTTAACGATCTGTAATGGCATATTAATCATCCTTTCGTATCTTGTTGCTTACATTATAAGGGATAATCAGAGATAATTGAAAAAGATTTAACAGTTTCTAAAACTACATCATCTGCAATATTTACTGACATGGATTAAGCAGTAAGTAATTTTAAACTTGGAAAAGTTTTTGAACCAGTTGATCTATCGAGATTTTATGCAAAATTAATTTTTGGTATTGGAATAGCGAACTAATGTACTTATTTGAATAATAAAATAAGCACATTTGTTTGATTATTTCAAAAAAATCCTTATAATATGATTGTTGGAGAGCAGAAATGGATAGAATTGAAGAATTGGAAAATGAGAATGGATATTTATTTTCGAGTAATTTAAAAGATAAAAACATCACCAAATACAAATTTTATAAAAATATACGTGAAAATGATTTGACCCAAGTAAGTAGAGGTATTTATCTAGACGAAAGTGAAATGGTTGATGATCTTTTTGTTATATCTAAGAGATGTCCAATAGCTGTTTTTTCTCATGATGAAGCCTTTTATTATCACGGTTTATCAGAAAGAGAACCGATGATCCATACATTCACTGTTTATAGTGGCTATAATACTCATAGATTGACAAAGGACAAGGATAGAAAAGCTTATTTTGTAAAAAAAGATTTACTAAATTTAGGAAAAATCATAATTCGCGACAATTATAATAGTGACATACCGATGTATGATCTTGAAAGAACGATTTGTGATCTAATAAGAAATAGAAAATCAATAGAGATCCAAGAATTTATTTCGATACTTAAAACATATATTTCTCGCCCAGATAAAGATTTAGTAAAACTTATGGAGTATGGCAAGGAATTTCACATCGATAATGTCATTAGAAAGTACATGGAGATATTATTGTAATGAAATTAACGACTGAACAGATCAAAGGAAGGATTAAAAGCATTGCTAGAAGTAAAGGATTAGATGCAAGAGTTTTATTACGAATCTATATGATGGAAAGATTCTTGGAAAGAGTTACTTTATCGATTTATAGAGACAATTTCATCATAAAAGGTGGAATGCTCATAACCTCTATGGTTGGAGTAACTTTACGTTCGACTATGGATATTGATACTACTGTTAAAAATCAACAATTGTCAAAAGAACATGTAATAGATATGATCAATGAGATAATTAGTGTAGAGGTAGATGATAACATTGATTTTGTTGTCAAAGCGACCAGCGAGATCATGAGTGATATGGAATATCCAGGAGTTCGTTTATATTTAGAAGCAAGGATTGCAAAAATGGTAGTACCAATAAAGATTGATGTTTCTACTGGAGATGTAATAATACCAGCAGCAATTAAATATAAGTATAAGCTGTTATTGGAAGAAAGAACAATTAATTTGTGGGCATATAGTCTTGAAACAATATTGGCTGAAAAATTACAAACGATTTTGGTTAGAGGTCTACTGAATACTAGGATAAGAGATTTCTACGATATTAGGACTCTATTGTTATTGTATGGCGATGAAATAGATAATGATATTTTTAAGAAAGCATTTGATGCTACCTGTTTGAAGAGAAATACGTTGAAACTCAAAGAAAATGGATGCTTGATAGTGGAGAAGATATGCGAAGATAGAAATATGCGATCATTGTGGGATAAATACACTAACAAATATGATTACAGCGAGAATATTTCTTATGACGAAGTGATTGAATCATTATTTGAATTATTGGACAGATTGAAATGAGCTTGTCATATATTATTTCTATAACTATTTGAACAATAATATAGATGCTATATAGTTAGATAGTTTTATAATGATATAGGGGACTTGTTATGGATATTGCTCAACCACAGAAGATATTATCATACTTTAAGAAACAGAAGCTGTTGCTTGTTTTGATAACGGTTTTCGGGATCATTTATAATGTTGGTTTATTAGCTGGCCCTTATTATGAGGGTAAGTTAGTTCAGAGTCTTGATGACATCATTAAGGGTTCTAAGGTTTTTAATGATATGCTTTTTATTGTTATCTGTTATTTACTTGTTACTTTTGTTGTGCAAGGATGTAGATATCTAAAAAGACTAAAAGTTAGAGAGTTTGCCAATAATATCAATAAAGATATGAAACAGATCTTATATCATAATCTGATAAATAAAAGCACATTAGAGTTACAAAGTGGCGATGTTGGCTCAATCATAACTAAAGCTGTTAGCGATGTGGATGATTGTGTTGAAGGCATGAGAAAATTCACTACCGAAGTATTTGATACTGGTGTGGCTTTAATCAGTTATGTAGTGATGTTACTAATATATGACTATAAGTTAGCTTTGTTATGTTTGATCTTTCCACCTATCACTTACTATATTGCGGAAAAGATGAAAAAAGTAGTGCAATCACTCAATGAAAAGAAGAAACAAGCTAATAGTAAGCTTAATAGTGCAACTCTTGAAAGGGTGGATAATGAGATCATCTATCGTTTATTTTCGGTAAAAGAGCAAGCAGATAAGAGGTATGATGCAGTACTAAATGATTATAGTCAAAAGGCTATAAGTGCTGGTAGTAAAAGTGTAGTACTACCTCCTTTATATCAAGCTATCGCGATGCTAGGTGTTATCTTTATCATTTATTTTGGTTCTAGAAATGTTAAAGATGGTTTATGGGATATTGCTAGTTTTACTACTTTCTTATCTTGTTATTCTAAATTAGCTACCAAGTCATCTAAGGCTGCTAAACTATTTAATTCTGTTCAACAAGCTGAAGTGTCTTGGCAAAGGATCAAACCTCTATTAAATAAGATAGAAGATAGTGAGGATAATATCATTTCTTCTGTTGATGAGCTAAAGGTACACGACTTGTCTGCTTATAAGGATGATGGTTCATTGATCTATGATGGGGTTAGTTTTTCTGCTAAAAAGGGAGAGATCATTGGTATATCTGGCCCTGTTGCTTGTGGTAAAACTGTTTTAGGTAAGACTTTCTTAAATGAGAAAGATTATCAAGGTTCTATACTAATTGATGGTAAAGAGTTAAGAGAATATAGTGAAAAAGATAAATTGATATCTTATTTAGGTCATGACTTAGAATTATTAGATGCTTCTATTAAAGATAATATATTGTTGGGAAAAGATGATGATGTTAATAAATATCTTCAATACTGTTCTTTGGATGATGAGGTATCAGAAAAAGAAAATGTTGTTGAATTATCTGGTGGGCAAAGACAAAGAGTTGCTTTGGCAAGAAGTTTAGCTCATAAAAGGGCGATACTAGTTTTAGATGATCCATTTTCTGCTTTAGATAAAAAGACGGAAAGCAAAGTGTTTGAAAATTTAAGTCAATCAACTAAAGATAATATTGTTTTACTTATTTCTCATAGATTATACCTATTTGAAAAGGTGGATAAAGTGTTGTGGATCGAAGATGGTAAGAGTTATTTTAGTGATCATCTAACGATGTTAAAAGAAAATGCTTCATATAAGATGATGTTTGACAAGCAGATGGGAGGAAATGATCTAGATGAAAAGTAAGACTATTAGTTGTTTATTTGAATCTGTTAAAAAGAATAAAATGACTTTCTTTTTAGTGATGATCTCTGTTATTGCTACTATTGTTATATCTTTATTACCTGCTTTAGTTTTAGAAAGAATTGTTGATCTACTTTCATTAAATGAAGAAGTATCCTTGATCTTGATAATATCTTACTTTGGCTTGATCGCTCTTAATTGCTTAGCAGAAGCAACTAGGGAAAAAGAATTGTGTGTTTTTGGACAAAAAGTGACTTATGGATTAAGAAAGAAGATGTGTGAGAAATTAAGCAAGATGAAGTCAATTTACTTTAGTAAAACATCTTCGGAAGAATTGGTATCTAGATTTGTTAATGATGTAGATACAGTGGAAAACTTATTTTCTAATGGTATCATCAGTATGTTTGCGGATATGGGTAAGATCATCAGTGTAATGGTGATGATATTTGTTAAAAATAAGGGATTAGCTATCATATTGATTGCTGTGTTACCTTTTATCTATTTGTTTACTAGGTTCATGCAAAAAAGAATGTTAGCTTCACAATTACAAAATAGGATAGCCGTCTCTAAAGTAACAGGCTATGTTCCACAAACTGTTAAATGTATTAGGATGATCCATTGTTTTTCCATAGAAAAGTATATGCAAGATAATTATGATGAATATCTTGATGAAAGCTTTAAAGCAACTAGTAAGACTAATTTCTATGATTCTATCTATTCACCAGTCATCTTATTTGTAAATGCTCTTATCGTTTCTATAGTCTTCTTATTATCTTCCACAACTAATGAAACTATAAGGAATTTCTTTATGATGAGTGTTGGTAGCTCAGCAGCTGTCATATCTTATATTACTGTCATATTTACACCACTTGAAAGCATTGGTATGGAGATACAGACTGTTCAATCAGCTATTGCTGGTCTTAAAAGAATAGATGATTATTTAAATGAAGATGAAAGAGAAGATGTTAATGAGAATGTGACAATATCAGAAAACAAACCAAGTGTTAGCCTTGATAAAGTCAGTTTTGCTTATGAAAAAGAAAATGTGTTAAATAATTTATCCTTTGATGTAGAAAAAGGGGATAATGTGACCTTGATTGGACGTAGTGGGGCTGGTAAAAGTACGATATTGAAGTTAATTTTAGGATTATATTCACCTAATAATGGACATGTTTATGTTAATGATACTTGTGCTGATAGAATAGGTGATAGATATAAAAGAAAGATCTTTGGTTATGTTCCTCAATCATTTGCTTTTGTGCAAGGGACTATCAAAGATC
The DNA here is from genome assembly GCA_963606005.1 of Anaerovoracaceae bacterium. Classification (GTDB taxonomy): domain Bacteria; phylum Bacillota_I; class Bacilli_A; order Erysipelotrichales; family Erysipelotrichaceae; genus UBA1783. The sequence goes on along the minus strand of CAVCVO010000033.1, from coordinate 21,244 downwards.
AGATAACATTATTTGATGAGACTATAAGTGATGGTCAAGTTTATAAAGCATTAGATACAGTTGGCTTGACTGAGGCAATAAGTCATTTGCCTCAAGGAGTTGACACTATTTGTAAAAAAGAATTATTTTCACAAGGGCAATGGCAATTATTGTCAATAGCAAGAGCAATCGTAAGTGACCCATATATCTTGTTATTAGATGAAATAACCGCCAATCTTGATGAGAGAACTCAATTACAAGTGTTGGCGGCTCTTAAAAAAGTCAGTGCTGATTATACTGTCATATCGGTATCTCACCGCTTTGTTCAAGATCTTGATACAAAGATCATTGATGTTAGTTTACTACAACAGTCAGATATTTAACTAGTCCTGATTCGCTAGTGATAGTAAAGACACATGTTCCACTAGCATGTGGGAAAATGTGAGTATCATAATAAGTAGCTACTTCAGGATTTGATGGTGTGAAAGTTAGTGGGTAACCCATGTTATCGGTAACTCCAGCTCTTTGCCAACTAGCATTAGGGCCTGAGAAAGTAAGAGTTTCATTAACGATGACGATCCTTTCAAGTGTTGGCTCATATTGAGCAACGAAGGTTACATCTTTAGTACAACTTGTATAATCTTTAGCATTTACACCGTCATCATCAATCCAACCAGTAAATAAGTAACCATCGATGGTTGGTATCCTTTCTGGTAAAGTGATCGGATCATCTTGCTTGACGATATCAGTTTGAGCGATCTCATCTTCAACTTTCCAATTAACGATATAGTAATAAGTGGCATCACCATAAACAGTGGTGTCTTTTTTAAATGGTTTAGAGAAGTCAACTTCATTTCCTTCTTCATCTAACCACTTAGTGACTTTTACTAATTCTTCATCAATGACAAAATCACTTTCATTTAAAGTAACCGGTGATTTGCCTTCAACTTGAAAGGCAGTTTGATCACCTACCATAAAAGTAATATAGATTGTTTTAGAACAACCACTTAGTAATAATAATGATAGAGATAAGATAAGTATTAATATTTTTTTCATATGATTTCCTCCATAAATAAATCAAATGGGTAAATGTTTTCTGGTTTTATCTTAATATCGTGGATCTCTTTAGTAAAGGGATCTTTAAATGTTAGATGATAAGAAACAAGGGCACAATGACAATTCTCTTTATTACCATACTTGCCATCGCCAACTATTGGGTGGTGAATATTAGCTAATTGTACTCTTATCTGGTGAGTCCTTCCAGTCTTTAGATCAATAAATAGTAGTGATTTGTCATCTTTATAAGATAGTACATGATAGTGAAGTATGGCTTGTTTTACACCTTTTCTTTCTCTTTTGACAACATAAGTCTTATTTCTTTGCTTGTCATGAAATAAAAGATCAGTAAGGGTAGCTTCACTTTTTTCTAATTGACCATTAACGATAGCTAAGTACTCTTTATGAAATTGTTCTTTTTGGATGAGTTGGCTTATCGCATTTACACTCTTTTCATTTTTGCCATAGACAATGATCCCATAAACGATTTTATCTAGTCGATGAATTGGTAAGATGGAACAATCTAATTGCTTGGAAAGTAATTCTGTCATTTCTTTTTGACTATCTATGCCATAAGGTTTAACAGCAATAACGATGTTTTCATTTTCATAAAGTATCTGTACCATATGATAATTATAGCACCTATAAATTAAAAAGGATTAAATATCTCTTGGTAAACATAAGCCTAGATTAGTGTGCCTATGTAATGATTCATTAGCTGTTTTAATGAACTTCCAAGATTCTTGGTAGGAAGAATATACAGAAAAATCAGAATGACAAATATAATCAATAAATCCAGCAATATCATTACGATATTTGATCGCAAATTTATAAGCATCATCCTCTTTATCTTGGTCATTTGAATTTAACTTGTTATAAAGCACGTGATCAAGATTTATAGACATGTAGTAAACCTGATATGGAATGTTCCATAATGTTGAAGTGTTTATGAGTTTGTCTAGGTTCTTTCTTTTTCTGTCATTTCTTCGGCTTAAGTTGATGAAAGAATTAGTTTTGATATTGCTAGTTGAATAGAATGGCTTAATATAAGTTTTATCCTCTATTATTAAATCATCGGGAATGTATGCACCATCAGTATCAATTATATGGATTATCTGTTGAAAATCATTATTAGTGAAATGATTGCTACTAGCATAATGTTTGATCTCATTTCCTAAGTGAGATAGGATATTATCATTTCTTATGTTAAAGTCACTAGTGATATCGTAATGCATGATATGAATATAAATCTTTGTTGGATCAAAAATCTTACTTAAAAGTACCCCTAAGGCTGCTTCATCTGATGGACCTTCTACGATCACAAAGATTATTTTTTTACGAGCCATGATCAGTTGCTGCCTCTTTAAATGCTAAAGCAATATTATAATTGTTAGTTGTTTCATAGATTGGCTCATTTTGTTCACCAAGGATGATATCGCGATAATAGAAATCTCTTAGGTTATTGTTGGTTTTAACATTTATTAATCGAATATACCGATTATCCGGGTTTGTTGTGGTAAAACAGACAAATCCTTTATCAAGAGTTTCTAATGGACGTAGATTATGGGAAGTAAAGATCAATTGCCCTTTGCCATTTTCTGAAATGATCCTTAATAGTTCACCTAATAAATATTCAAATACGCCCGAGTCTAACTCATCAATCGCAACAGTGATGGAAGGATTGTTGTATACCACAATGAGAAGATGCAAGACTGATATTATCTTTTTGATGCCTTCTGATTCGTATTGTAAAGGGATGGCTTTACCATTTTTTAGGGACATTAATTGAATGTTGCAAAATGTTAGACCATTTTCTCTGATCTGAGTTGACAATTTTTTGATGCTTATTTCTAAATTAGGAACAACTTCTTTTAAGACAGTGTTGATGGAAATAATGACATTCTCAACTGTATTCATAGCTTCTTCTGGGATAGATGAAGGTTCGTTGAGCTTTAATAAGATATTGCCTACAAATGATTTATTTCCCTTTTCATAATAGAATGATAAAGGAAGATTGCCAATAGAAATAAGTCCACTATTTCTTGTATCTATCACAAATAGTTGGTAGTTGCCATAGTTTATAAGAGCATTATACATATCTAATAATTCATTGTCTTGACAATTGCTGTGAATGGTATCAACTAGCTCCTTAGAAAAAATGAAAGAGCGTGAAGTCATAGAAGCTAGCTTTTTAAATACTAATAAGTTAAGTTGACCTTCCTTATCATCGCCAACTAATGTTTTAAATTTTGAAATAGGTAAAAATACTTTTTCGGTATTAGTGTCGATAAGTTTAGTGATCTTTTTCTTTTTAGAGTTACTTTTGATCGAAGTGGACAAGCATTCATCAAAAACGGCGAGTCTATATTGAGTATCTTCTTCTTTATTTGGAATAGTTTCATCTGAAGATTTACAGATCTTAAAAGAGTATTCAACATTATATTCAGTTGTTTCTTTTTTGTGCACGACAATATCAAAGTTGAAGATCAAAGAGGCAAATGAGCTATCAACATTAATATATTCGATATATTTTTTAGGGATCCTTTCACCTGTCAATGCTAATTTTAATAAAGCTAAAGCATCGATCAAAGTGGTCTTTCCAGAGCCATTCTGACCATATAATCCTATAATGCTGGAAGAGTAGTTCTTTCTTTGATTAATGAGATTAATATACCCATGTTTTACATTTTTGAGATCATTTATCTCTATACTTGTTAAACGGACTTTTATATTGTTCATGATCATGCCTCCTATACATGAATAAGATAACATTTTAACTACAAATAGTCAATGCTAAAGGAAAAACGGTACAAAATGTATCAAAATATAATTTGATATATTTGTGGCGTTAAATGAAATAGTTGAAAATGTAAGCGCTAAATATGCTATAATCATTAATATAAAAACGAAGGAGAGATTACAAATGATTGATTATTCAGAAGGTTCTGGTAAAGAATACCATATTGGTGTTGGTAAAGGTGATGTGGGCAAATATGTTATCATGCCTGGTGATCCAAAACGCTGTGTAAAGATTGCTCAATATTTAGATGATGCTGTTTTAGTTGGGGATAACCGTGAGTTTGTTACTTATACTGGTTATCTTAATGGGGTAAAAGTTTCGGTTACTTCTACGGGTATCGGAGGCCCTAGTGCTTCTATTGCTATGGAAGAGTTGGTTAAATGTGGTGCAGATACATTTATTAGGATCGGTACTTGTGGAGGAATGCAGATCGATGTTAAAGGTGGCGATGTTGTTGTAGCTACTGGTGCTATCAGAGCTGAGGGCACTAGTAAAGAGTATGCACCTATTGAATTTCCTGCAGTTCCTACTTTAGAAGTTACTAATACTTTAGTCAATGCTGCTAAGAAATTAAACGTTACAGTTCATACTGGTGTTGTTCAATGTAAAGATTCTTTCTATGGCCAACATCGTCCTGAAACATTGCCTAATGGTCAAGAGCTATTGCGTAAATGGGATGCTTGGCTAAGACTTGGAACAGTTGCTAGTGAGATGGAATCAGCTGCTTTATTTATTGTAGCTGCTTACTTACATGTTAGAGTTGGCTCTTGTTTCTTAGTTGTCGCAAATCAAGAAAGAGCAAAAGCTGGTTTAGAGAATATACAAGTTCACGATACAGATCTAGCTATCAAGGTAGCAGTTGAAGCTATCAAAGAGTTGATCGAACAAGATAAATAGTAAGTTAGAGTTTAGTATTTGTTACTAAGCTCTTTTTTTGTGACTAAAAGAATTTACAGATATTTTACATAGTGATTCATATTTCTTTACAGTTGAATATTAAACTTTACATTGTGTCTAGAGAAGAGGGACAGGTATGCAGATCACACTTAAAGAAGTAACAAAGAGTTTTGATAAGAAACAAGTGATACAACCAACTACTATTACTATTGAAGATGGAAGTTTTACTACATTATTAGGCCCTTCCGGTTGTGGTAAAACAACTTTATTAAGGATGATCGCTGGACTTGAAATTCCTGATGAGGGTGAAATTTATTTAGATGATACTTGTGTCTTTTCTTCTAAACAAAAGATAAATGTACCACCTGAAAAAAGAAATCTAAGTTTTGTTTTTCAGGATTTTGCCTTATGGCCTCATATGACAGTATTTGAAAATGTTGCTTTTGGTCTAAGGGCTAGGAAAGATACTAAAGATTTGCGTGAAAGAGTATTAGCTGCTTTAAAGACTGTTCACTTGGAAGATAAAGAAAAAAGATATCCTCATCAATTATCTGGTGGTCAACAACAGAGAGTAGCCTTTGCTAGAGCTATTGCGGTTAAACCAGGATGTATCTTATTTGATGAACCATTATCAGCATTAGATGCTTTACTTAGGGAAGAAATGCGTCATGAGTTAAAAGAATTAACTTCTTCATTAGGTATCACATCGATATTTGTTACTCATGATCAAACCGAAGCCATGAGTATGAGCGAAAAGATCGCAGTCATTAACGCTGGTAATATCGAACAATATGACAAGCCAGAAGATATCTATCATAAACCTGCAACTAAGTTTGTTGCTAAGTTTGTGGGAAAGTCTAATTGGTTAAGTGATGATCAAATGTTTAGACCAGAAGATGCTAGTATTGAAGAGATAACTGATGGAATGCATTTTGATCTGAAAGTTAAGAGTGAACAATATCTTGGTAATTCTTATGAGATATTGGCTCAATATAAAGATGTAACTTGGACTCTTGCTAGTTCAGAAAGAGTAAAGACTGATCAAGATATGTCCATTTACATAGATCCAAAAAAGATTATTAAATTTTAGAAAGAGGGAAAACAAAAATGAAGAAGATTGCTTGCCTATTATTGGCTTTATGCATGTGCTTGTGTATGTTTGGTTGTTCTCAAAATAACCAAGAAGATGATGGTAGTGATGATTCTAAAGAATTATCAGGAAAAGTCACAGTTTATATGCCTAGTCCATCTGGACTTGCTGATAAATTAGCTGAGGCATTTACTGCTAAGACTGGTGTTGAAGTTGAACAATTCCAAGGAACTACTGGAGAGATATTAGCTCGTCTTGAAGCTGAAGAAGCAAATCCTATCGCAGATGTTGTTATTTTAGCATCTTGGTCTGATGGTTTAAGTATGAAGGCTGATGGTCAATTAGAGAGTTATACTCCTGAAAATGCTGATAAGATCAATGATGGTTGGATCGATAGTGATAGTATGTTATTTGGTTATAGTGCTTCTGCAGTAGGAGTCATCTACAATACTACCATTATCAGTGAATTGAATGCAGATTGGTCAGAATTGGCTGATGAGCAATATAAAGATATGTTAGCTATTCCAGATCCTGAAAAATCAGGTGCTTGCAAGGACTTCCTCGCTGGACTTGTAACTGGAATGGATAATGGGGAAGAGATCATGAAAAGCTGGGCAACAAATGGATTAGTTGTTCCAGGTGCTAATAAGGCTGCTCTTGAAGCTGTAGTCACTGGTGAAAAAGCTATCTTGATCGCTGGTGTTGATTACAATGCTTATTCATCAATGGCTAAGGGTGAACCTATCAATATCTACTATCCTGCATCAGGAACTGTAGTTAATCCTCGTCCAGCTATGATCTTAAAGACTGCTCCAAATATGGATAATGCTAAAGCATTCATTGATTTCTTATTCAGTGATGAAGCTCAACAATTAGTAGCTGAAGCATATTTGTTACCAGGTAGAAGTGATGTTACTTGTTCAAATCGTTCTAATCTTACTGAGATTCCTCAGATCGCTACTGATTGGGATAAGATGATGAGTGTTGCATCAGATGTAGCTAGTGAATTGAACAATCTTTGTAAATAAGCAAGGTGTAGGCATATGAGTTTAGACAAACTGAAAAAGAACATCTTTCCAACGATATTGTTGGTGATCTTGATCGGTTTGATACTCTGCCCTTTGATCACAGTATTCGCTAAGGCGGTCATTGTTGATGGCCGCCTTGATCTGTATCAAGCTTGGCTCAGTATCGCTGATCCAGATAATGTTCAAACTATTTGTAATTCCTTATTATTAGGGATTTGTGTTGTTTTATGTTCAAGTTTGATTGCTTTACCAACTGCTTTCATCTTAGCTAGGACACAATTAAGAAAGTATAGTTGGTTAGATATTGTATTTATGATCCCTTTTATGACTCCACCTTATATTGCTTCTATGGGATGGATCTTATTCATGCAAAAAAGGGGCTTATTTCAACAATTATTTCCTCAGACTGGTTCATGGTCAGAAGGATTCTTCTGCTTTGGCGGATTAGTACTAGTCATGAGTTTGCACGTTTTTCCTTTTTTGATGACAATGATAAAAAATGCTATGCTTAATATTCCAGCAAGCTTAGAAGAGAGTGGGGCTGTTTTTGGGGCTAAACCATTATCTAGACTTAAGAAGATATTGGCTCCACTTCTCAGCGGTAACTATGCTATTGGAGCATTATTAGTCTTTGTTAAAACTTTATCAGAATATGGTACACCTTATACTTTAGGTAGAAGGATCGGTTTCTATGTCTTTACTACCGATATTCATCGTTATTCCACCACAGCACCTATTGATTTTGGTAAGTCAGCAAGTTTATCTTCAATATTAGTATTTATTTGTATGATCATGTGGCTGCTACAGAATCATATCACTGAGAAAAGAAGTTATCGTTTAGTCAGTGGTAAAGGTAGTAGAACAGCAAAAACGAATTTAAAACCTTTGGGTAAAGTACTAGCTTGGATTTGGGTAGTACTAGTTATTGTGATAGCTATTGGTGTTCCTTATTTTTCTATAATAAGTACTTCTTTGATCAAACTTCGTGGTTATGGTTTAGTCAGTGGTAACTTTACTTTAGATCATTATAAAGAGTTATTAAGTACGCCTAAAGCTTTAGCTTCTATCAAAACAAGTTTGCTTTTAGCTTTCTCTTCCGCAACCATCTGTTCTATTATAGGTACAGCTGTAGTAGTCGTGGTAAGAAGATCTAAAGGTTTCTTCAAAAAAGCTTTGGAAGCTATTAGTTTACTACCAGAGATGTTACCAAGTATTGTTCTTGTTATTGGCATCATGTTATTTTGGAATACTATTTATAAAGTCATACCTTTATATAATACGATCGGGATCATGATCTTAGCTTATGTTGTTTTATATATACCTTATACTGTGCAATATGTTACTTCAGCTTTTACTCAAATTAATAATAGCTTATTAGAGGCAGGAAGGACATTTGGTGGCAGTCCAGCATACGTATTTAAAAGGATAACTTTACCAATGATCTCTAAAGGTGTTTTTGCTGGTTGGATGATGATATTTATCATTGCTTTCCGTGAACTTGTCACCGCAAGTTTAATTGCTCCACCTAATACTTTAGTTGTTTCCACTTATATCAATAGAGAATTTGAACAAGGTAGTGTATCTTTAGGCATGGCCATGGCAGTCTTATGTGTACTTATCACTACTACAGCTTTATTGATATTTAATCATCTGACTAAGAAACAGAAAGAAGGATAACATGCAACTAAATATTATTGGTGGTGTTGGTGAACATGGCAGGAATTGCTTCTTAGTTAAGGATAAAGATATCAACTTTCTTGTCGATTGTGGAAAATTTGCTGATGATGGTAACGACCCCTATCCTCATTTAACTAAGCAACAAATTAAAAAGATCAACCTAGTATTTTTAACTCATTCGCATAATGATCATGTTGGGGCATTACCATGGTTATATGAAAATGGGTTTAAAGGTAAAATTATTGCTAGTAAAGAAACTTTAGAACAATTGCCATTTGAAATAGAAGAGAACCTTGTATTAGAAGAGATATGTCCTAATGGTAAAGGAAAAATAAATGATCTAGAAATCTCTTGGGGAAGAAGTGGTCATTGTGTTGGCAGTGTTTGGTATAAATTCACTAAAGAAAATAAAACAATCTTATTTTCAGGAGATTATATAGAAGATACACAAGTTTACAATTGTGATCCAATAAGAAATATGAGTGCAGAAGTAGCTATCATCGATTGTGCTTATGGTCAAGATAGTAATACTTATCAAAAACATTGCGAAGTTTTTGTAAGTAGAGTTAAAGAAATCTTAAAAGAGAATAGAGCTATAGTCTTGCCTGTTCCTAAGTATGGAAGAGGTTTGGAACTATTAAAATTGCTTAATGATAACATAAAAGATGTGCACGGCTATTACGGTGATCAACATTTTGTTGAGGAAATTAGAAAACACTCTAATGGTGATTACTGGTGTACACGACTAGAACTAAAAAAAGAAGTTAAAGTTTATCAAGGTCAAAAACAAGGGATAATATTTGTTAGTGATCCTCAATTAAGGAATGAATTGTCTCAAAAGATCGTTGAAGAAGTCTTGAATAATAATGGTGTAGCAATAATGAGTGGAACATTAGAAAAGGGTTCCTATAGTGAGTCACTATATAAAGAAAAAAGAATGGAGATATTAAGATATCCAGTTCATCAATCATATTTGGATTATCAAAAATTGATAGATAATAATAATTTTAAGATAACTATACCTTATCATTGTGCTGACTTGCATTATCGCAAAGTCATTGATTTTTAACAGATCAGATATGTTATACTTTTTAGGGAATGGTACCTTTCTGTGTCAAATCAAATTAGATCACTACCATTCTTTTTTTGTGGGAAGTTGACTTTAATGGTGATAATAGTGTATAAACAAAATATTGCTCAAGGAGGGAATATGAGAAGTTTATATGAGAAGCTGATAGATGGATTAACTTTAAAGAAAATACTACTAATTGTAGTAGGGGCAATGATTGCTACTTTTGGCATTCATAATATTCATCAAAGGACTAATATCACGGAAGGTGGAGTCATTGGGTTGATGCTTCTTATTGAACATTGGTTAAATATCTCTCCTGCTTATATCACTCCTATCTTGGATATTTCTTGTTACATCTTAGCTTATAAGTTTTTAGGTGGAGATTTCATCAAGATATCTTTTATTTCTACTACTTGCGTTTCTTTATTTTATAAGTTTTGGGAGTTATTTCCACCAATGTTACCAGATTTATCTGAATATCCTTTACTAGCTGCTTTATTAGGTGGCATGTTTGTTGGTGTTGGTGTTGGCTTGATCGTAAGGCAAGGTGGATCAAGTGGTGGTGATGATGCTTTAGCTTTGATCATTTCGCATGTTTCCGGTTGGAAACTGGCTCGTTGTTATTTATTTACTGATGTAACAGTCTTGTTGTTATCACTAAGTTATATTCCAGTATTACGTATCATTTATTCTTTGATTACTGTCACCATCTCTTCTTATCTAATCGATTGGGTAAGAGAGCTTAAGGTAAAAGAAAAGAGCGAAATAGTTCAACAAGAAGAGCGTTAGACTATTCGCATCTTAGTAATATCTTTAGCAGTAAGACATAATCTGGATCTTTTAGATCACCATCTAAGGCATTAGTGATGTGGGTTAATCTTTCCATAAGAGTAGAACGATGAAGATAAAGATCTGAAGCTGTTTTAGTCACTGATAGATTATTGTTTAGGAGTACCCTTAGAGTATCGATATAAGAAACTTTAGAATTGTCATCATGTTCTTTTAGCTTCTTTAAGCCTTCTGGATAATAAGTGTATGGTTGTTTACCATCTAAAGCAGAGGTCAATAATTGATTTAAGATATAGTCATCAAAATGATAGAGATTGTTATTTTTATCTATCTTCATGCCATTCTTTAAAGCAGAATAGGCTTGATAGTAAGCTATATCTGCTTCAAATAGATTAGTAAATATTGACGAGATACCACAGATAAGATCTAATTTTTCTAAAAATGGTAAAAGGTGTTCTATTATTTCATCTTCATCTTTTTTAAGTGGGAAGAAAGAGATAATGGATTTTTCGTATTCAAAAGCTAAAGCACCAGGATAGTTTTCCCCAATGGCTGTTGAAAGATATGCCGATGGTAAAGCAGTATTATCTGCTTGAGGTATGATCTTAACGCATAGCCATTTTTTGTTGTTGTTTTCCAAACTTAAAGCTCTACGGTGTTCAAAATCGATATCATCACCAGAAACAATGCTACGTAAGGCTTTGATAGCAGCACTACGACTACTTGCCAGTAGAGGGTTCTGTTGGATGGCTTGTCTTAATAGTTTGGCTAATAATAAAGCTAATTGTTTATCTGATGGGTGGAAGTCTCTAAAGGCTTCAAAAATAGTGAGACAGCCTAAATATTCATCTTGATCAAACAAATTTACGGATAGAGTTTTTCTTCCTTCTAGATTTAATAATAAAGGTTCTTTAATATGAGTTGACATGTCATGAAGGGATAAGAAGGTAGCTAACTTTTCTGCATCAAATGTTTCAGTATTAAATTGGATATGTAAGTCATTAACTAGATATTGTTCATCACTTACAGCTAGATAACGGAAATCTGAACCAATTAATAACATGGGATTTAGAAAAATGTCTTTACTTACTTCAATCATTTTAGATAGGGAAGCATCGTGGCGTAATATATGCCATAAGTTTTCTTCCCAAGCTTCATATTTGTCAAATATAGATTGGACAGCATTAAATACTCTAAAGATATCGGTATCATCTTTTAGGGTGATGACACAACACCTATCATAGAAATAAGACAAATTAGCATGATCCCCTAATGCTATTATGCAGACATTTTCGTTTAGTATTGGGTGAGTAGGCAAATGATCAGCTGAGCAAACATAAACATGGTCTTTTTCAAAATGTTGCTCTTTGTCCAAGTAAAATTGTGGCCTTTGTAAAGTCAAAGCATCGCTTTGTTTTTCGTGGATCTTGATTGAAGGGAATACTTCTTTTAGTCGCCAATAAAGAATATCGGAACACAGCTTCATTTTGTTTCACCTCTGTTTACGCTTACATTATATTCTTTCAAAAATAGAAATGTCAATAAACCACCATACATTATGTATGTGATAATTCTAATATGTTGCGATGGTAACGCTTTTTATAGGCTTTCTGACACATACATTTTGTATGGTTAATCCGTCAAAAAAACGAGCGTTTTGCACAATAGTCGTAATAGATACTCTTATCTATAATTTAAGTAACATTAAGGAAATAGGAGGAAGATTATGCTTAAAGAAAAATTAGATAAGAGCAAGGCCATCGAGACTGCTTGGGGTAAGCTCATATCGGAGAAGGAGTGCTATCGTCAACTAAATCGTCAGATCGCTGCTGTATGTGCTAACTTGTTTCAAGTAATGCGTATTTTAGAACCAAGTTGGGAAAAGCGTACTGATGCTATCTGTTCGATCGCTAATATGATGAACATGGCTGTTGCTGGTACTCCTGAAGAACAAAAGGATTATGTTAATGCATCATTATATGAAGCATTCAACATTCCAGAGTTGTGTGAAAAGTCAAGTTGGCTTGGCGGTATTACTGGTGATTCAGGTGATGAGTGGGAAAATATGGCGGGAAGAGTCATTCAATTCACTCGAAATCGTGTGGAAAAAGAATTAGATACTTGTCCATGGGATATTGTTGGTAGTGAGTTATGTAATATGACTACTAGTATGTTTACTGCTAACTTTGATCTTGCTTCTTCAAATGGTACAGAAAATGAAGTGGCATTGAATATGTGTCAAGCAAGAGGTTGTGGTAACAAACATTGTCGTGTTGTTGCGGAAAGAAGAGATGTTTATAATCTAGCAAAACAAAATTGGCTCGAACATATGCAACAACCAGTTGATAAGATCCATGATACGCCAAGAGAGAGAATGGTCAAGGAAGGTCAATGTTTACGTAATGGACAATATACGCAAGCCTTTGGTGAAGAGACTTCTTTGGAACATGCTTACCATTGGGTAGCTCAGATGGGTTGGGTTTGGTCAGTACAATTCCCAATGATGGCTATTAAGGATATGGCAGAAGATGAAGATGAATTCATGAGGATCTTCAAGATCGTCTTTGCGACTGCTGGGAAGAATCAATTCATCGATCCATTTGCGAAAGAAGGATTAAGAAGTTATTTAGGTGTACCACATGAGTTAGATGATAATGATGGAAGGATCTTAGGTGGTTATATCCGTTATATGTTAGATGTTCAACAGGTTCCTTATGAAATGGTTCGTTGGACTAAAGATGAGACTTGGATCAAGGTTAAGACAGAAGACTTTACCGCAAGATATGAGATGGCTCCTCTTGATGAACTGATCGATGCTTATCAAGCACAATGGAATGGTGCTGCTAAGACTTTAGTTAGTCCGGAGTGGTCTTGTGTCATTGATGGAAGAGATGATGAAGAGATGTTCATCAAGGTCATTCATTTAGAAGATCTACGTATGGAATAGGAGGCAAGATCATGTTATTTAAAGAAGATGTTGTAGCTAGAGAAGATGCAATGGCTATCCGTAATAATGTTGGTTTCTACAGATGGACTCATGATCTTGTAGAGATCACTGGTAATGATGCATTAGAAGTATTAGAAAAGATCTATGTAAGTCAAATGTCTAAAGTGGCAGTGGGCAGATCTAAATATACTGCATCATTAGACGAAAATGGTGAGATCATTGATGATGTTATCGTTATGCATATGGCTGAAGGTTTATATTGGGTGTCTGATCTTTATGGACCACGTTTGATACCTTGGATTGAAAAGAATAAGGGTGATAAAGATATCCAGACTAAACTTATCACTTATGATTGGGATATGTATGCTGTTCAAGGGCCTAATAGTTTAGAGACTATGAATAAGTTATTAAACGAACCTATTAGTGATATGAAACGTTTCTCTATCGTTGAAAGAAAAATCAATGATATACCAGTTTATATCCATAGATCTGGTTTTACGGGTGAAAATGGTTATGAGATCTATTGTACTTTTGACAAGAGCAAAGAGACTTATCAGGCAACTAAAAAAATCATTGATGAAGTTGGTGGCAGAGAATTACAGACACTAGAAGTATATGTTCGTTCTATTCCTATGGAAAAAGGCTTTGCACTTAAACAAGATTATAAGCATTTAAGTCCATATGAATGTGGATTAGGTTGGGCAGTTGCTGCTGATAAAGATTTCATTGGAAAAGAGGCAGCTTTAGCACGCAAAGAAAATCCTAAGTATCGTATGGTCGGACTTATCTTCTCAAGAGAATCAACGGAAGATATCTCAATCTGGGAAAAGGTTTATTGGTATGGTGTACAAGTAGGTGTTTGTGCTCAGACTATCTATGGTTATACAGTTGATAAGAATATTGGCTTTGCTACGGTTAGGGCAGATGTTCCTGATGGAGCTGAGTTAACTGTTGGGTGCAATGATTCGCCAGCTATTGTTGTAGATAAGACATTTTGTTAAGGAGTAGTTATGGGAAGATTAGATAATAAAGTTGCGATCGTAACTGGAGCTTCTGCAGGTATAGGAAGAGCTACTGCTCAACTATTCGTTCAAGAAGGGGCTAAGGTAATTGCGGTTGCTAGAAGAGAAGAAAGATTACAAGAATTAGTTGAAGAGTGCAAGAACTATGATGGCGAGATCACTTATTATGTTGGTGATGTGACTGATCCTAATACAGCTATCAATATGGTAAAGAAAGCAATTGAGATTTATGGAAGATTAGATGTAGCTGTTAATAATGCTGGCGTTATGGATGATAATACTGCCATTGCTGATATGAGTGATGAGATGTTACATGAAGTCTTTAATGTTAATACATTTGGCTTGATGTATGGTTTAAGGGAAGAATGCAGACAATTCTTATCTCAGAGCGAAGGAGGAGCAATCGTTAATATCTGCTCAGTAGGTGCTACTCATCAAACGGCTGGAGTCGCTTATGGAGCAAGTAAAGCAGCAGTATTAGCTGCTACTAAAAATACAGCATTTATGTATATGGAAGACGGTATCCGTTGTAATGCTATCTCTCCTGGAGGAGTCATTACTGATATACCATTAGTCATGCCACCAGCAGATGAGTTTGGCTTTGGTAAGACTTCTAAACTACTAGATTTCTCTGGTGAATTAGCAATGCCAGAAGATTTAGCTGATGCCATCTTGTTTTTAGCAAGTGATCAATCACGTTATGTTAATGGCGTAGAGATCAAGTGTGATGGTGGCTGGACTAGTTTCTAGTTCTAATAAAGATAGTAAGAGTATGTAAGGCGGAAAGGTGCTTCAACGCCCTTTTCGCTCATTTTTTGAAAGGAAGTAAAAATATGGAATATAAGACTGATATTGAGATAGCGCAAGCTTGTCAAAAGAAAAAGATCACAGAGATTGCAGATTTAGCAGGTATTGATGAGAAATATCTTGAGCTATATGGTAATTATAAAGCTAAGGTTGATTATAAGTTGTTGAAGGACAATGCTGATAAGAAAGATGGTAAGCTCATCTTAGTTACAGCCATCACTCCTACTCCTGCAGGAGAGGGTAAAACTACAACTTCTGTTGGTTTGACTGATGGCTTAAGAAAGATTGGCAAAAAAGCGATAGTCGCATTGCGTGAACCTTCATTAGGACCAGTATTTGGTATTAAAGGTGGAGCAGCTGGTGGAGGTTATGCTCAAGTAGTTCCTATGGAAGATATCAATTTGCATTTTACTGGAGATTTTCATGCGATAGGAGCAGCTAATAACTTACTAGCAGCGATGTTAGATAACCATATCCAGCAAGGTAATGCTTTAGGTATCGATCCTAAGCAGATCACTTGGAAAAGAGCTGTCGATATGAATGATCGACAATTGAGACATATCGTTGATGGACTAGGGGGAAAAGCTCAGGGTGTTCCTAGAGAAGATGGCTTTGATATTACTGTAGCAAGTGAAGTCATGGCCGTATTATGTTTATCAAGTGATATTACTGATCTAAAGAGTCGTTTAGCTAAGATGATCGTTGCTTATACTTATGATGGTAAACCAGTTACTGCTCATGATTTAAAGGCAGAAGGAGCAATGGCAGCATTATTAAAAGATGCTTTAAAACCTAATTTAGTTCAAACATTAGAAGGTACACCAGCCTTTATCCATGGTGGACCTTTTGCCAATATTGCTCATGGATGTAATTCGGTAACAGCTACAAAGATGGCTTTAAAATTAGCTGATTATGTTGTTACAGAAGCTGGATTTGCGGCTGATCTGGGAGCTGAAAAGTTCTTCGATATTAAGTGTAGGATAGCTGATCTGAAACCTAGTGCTGTTGTCATTGTAGCTACAGTTAGAGCTTTGAAGTATCATGGTGGTGTGGCTAAAGCTGATTTAAATAAAGAAAATATAGAAGCGTTAGAAAAAGGCATGCCTAACTTATTGCAACATGTAAATAATATTAAGAATGTCTTTGGCTTACCTTGTGTAGTAGCTATCAATGCTTTCCCTACTGATACAGAAAAAGAGTTAAAGTTAGTCGAAGAAAAGTGTAACGAGTTAGGCGTTAATGTAGCTTTAAGTGAAGTGTGGACAAGAGGTGGCGAAGGTGGTAGAGCTTTAGCTGAAGAAGTAGTCAGATTATGTGAACAACCTAATGAATTTAAGTATAGTTATCCGTTAGACTTATCTATTGAGGAAAAGTTAGATATGATCTGTAAGACGATCTATCATGGTGATGGTGTACAATTAACTAGCAATGCCTTAAAACAAGCTAAACAATTGACTGATCTTGGATTTGGTGATCTTCCTATCTGCATGGCTAAAACACAATATAGCTTTTCAGATGATGCAACACTGATCGGTGCTCCTAAAGGTTTTACTGTTACAGTTAAGAATTTAAAAGTATCAGCTGGAGCAGGATTTATTGTAGCTTTAACTGGTGATATCATGACTATGCCAGGTTTGCCTAAAGTTCCATCTGCTGAAAAGATCGATATTGATGAAAATGGCGTGATAACAGGACTATTCTAATATGTTAAAAGATAAAAGTATCGTTGAATTTAATGAGATGCTTGCCTCTTCTTCTGCCGTTCCTGGTGGAGGAGGGGTAAGTGCTTTAGTTGGCTCTTTAGCTTGTTCTTTATCAGTTATGGTTGGATGCTTAACAGTAGGCAAAAAGAAATATGCAGATAGCGAAGAAGAAATGAAACAGTTGATGAGTCAGGCAAGTACATTAAAAGATGAGTTGCTATCACTTATTGATGAGGATGGTATAGCTTTTGAACCACTAAGCAAAGCTTATTCATTATCAAAAGATCAAGAAAATAGGGACGAGATCTTGGAAAAGTGTTTAGTAGACGCGGCTAATGTGCCTTTAAAGATCGTTAGAAGTTGTTGTAAGTGTATTGAAATTACTTCTAGAGTAACAAAGATTGGTAGTGCCATAGCTATTTCAGATGCTGGGTGTAGTGCGACTCTTGCTAGAAGTGCTTTACAAGCAGCTAGTCTGAATGTCTTTGTTAATACTAGATTGATGAAAGATAAGAAAGTGGCTAATATTATGAATAAAGAAGTACACGACTTGTTAGATAAATATATTCCTATTGCTGAAGAAACATATAAAGAGGTATATGAAAGGTTAGTATGAGTAAGTTATTAAAAGGAAAAGCAGTAGCGGATGCTCTTGATACAAAAACAATAGAGAAAGTTAGGATATTAAAAGAAAAAAATATACAACCTTGTGTGGCTATCTTAAGAGTTGGTCAAAAAACTGATGATCTTTCTTATGAGAGATCTGTTAGTAAAAAGTGTGAAAAGCTAGGTATTAGTTTAAAACAAGTAGTTTTAAGTGAGAAAGTGTCACAAGAAGAGCTGCTAAGGACTATTGATGAGTTAAACAAGGATGATAGTGTTCATGGAATATTGATGTTTAGACCACTTCCTAAGTCATTGGATGAAATACAAGCTTGTACACGACTAGTTGGCAAGAAAGATATTGATGGTATTACTTTATCTTCATTAGCGAAAGTTTATTCAAATAGTGGAGAGGGATTTGCTCCTTGTACGGCTCAAGCAGTCATTGAACTATTACATTATTATAATATAGAGATAAAAGGGAAAAATGTGGTAGTCATTGGTAGAAGTTTAGTCATTGGTAAACCTGTAGCAATGTTGCTTTTACAAGAAAATGGGACAGTGACGATATGTCATAGCAAGACTAATGATATGAAAGATATTGTTAGTAAAGCAGATATTATTGTATCTGCTATTGGTAAAGCTGAGTCATTGACTGCTGATTATTTTGACGAAGGACAAGTTGTCATTGATATTGGTATCAATTATTCTGATAGCAAGAATAAATTAGTTGGTGATGTTTGTTTTGAAGAAGTTAGTGAGAAAGTAGCGGCGATAACTCCTGTTCCTGGTGGGATTGGTAGTATAACAGTTTCTGTACTTTTAAGTCATGTTGTTGAGGCGACGATAAATGAGATCTCTTAGATTATTTGTTTCAGCATTACTTGCAGGTGTATTTATTTCTATTGGTGGCATAGTTTTTTTAAGTGTAGAAAATAAAGTTATTGGTGCAATTTTATTTTCGGCAGGATTATTTGCGATATGTACCAATTCTTTAGCCTTATATACTGGTAAAGTCTGTTACTGTTTCGATGATAAGAAAAATATACACGACTTACCAGTCATCTGGCTAGGTAATCTATTGGGGACAGTTTTAAGTAGCTATCTAGTAAGATTGACTAGGATAGCTATTATCTCTGAGAAAGCGAGACAGATGTGTCTAGTAAAAATGAATGATAGCTTATTGAGCATTTTTGTTTTGGCATTTTTCTGCAATTTCCTTATCTATTTAGCTGTTGATGGTTATAAGAATAACCATCATCAACTAGGCAAGTATCTGTCTTTGCTTTTTGGCGTTGTGATATTCATTATCTGTGGGTTTGAACACTGTGTGGCTAATATGTTTTATTTATCGGTTGCAGACATGTGGAATAAGGAAACTGTTTTGCTTATTCTCGTTAATACTTTAGGTAATAGTGTTGGGGGGATAAGTATACATTTATTAAGTAAATTTATTGGAGGTAGTTATGAAAATAAGAAAGCTAACAGTTGATGCCTTACTTATTGCAATGTGTGCGATATTAGGTACTATCTCTATTGATCTTGGTAATATCAAGATCACTTTGGAAAGCATACCGATCATTTTGGCAGGATTATTATTTGGCCCTATTGATGGGATGGTCGTTGGATTTTTAGGTACATTTATCTATCAATTATTACGCTATGGTTTATCTGTTACTACCTTATTATGGATATTACCTTATGTGATATGTGGCTTAGTCATTGGTCAATATTCAAAAAGCAATTCTTATAATATAAGTAGAAGACAGATGATCTTTATAGTGATAATCTCTGAATTAATAGTGACGACTTTAAATACGATAGTTATGTATATTGATAGTAAAATATTTGGCTATTATTCTTATGCTTATATTTTTGGCAGTATTTTATTTAGATATATCTCTTGTGTTTTGAAATCCGTGATATTCGCAAATGTGTTGCCTTTATTAGTTAATATGTTAAAGGATAAAGCTATTAGAATAAGTGGGGAATATAAAGCATGAACAAAAAAGAAGCAATAGAGTATATTGAAAGTAATACATGGAGTAAGACTAAGCTGGGCTTAGATAGAACAAGAGAGCTATTACATTTATTAGGTGATCCCCAAAAAAAGTTGAAGTTTGTTCATGTAGCTGGAACTAATGGTAAAGGTTCAACTTGTGCGATGCTTGCTTCTATCTTATCAGAGGCAGGTTATTGTTGTGGCTTATATACTTCACCTCATATTGTACAGTTTAATGAAAGAATGCAAGTTAATGGTATTAATATCAGTGATGATGATCTTATAGCTTTGGCTGAAAAAGTTAAGCCAGTAGTTGAAATGATGAAGGAGCATCCCAGTCAATTTGAGATCATCACTGCCATGGCGATGCTATATTTTATAAAGAAAAAGTGTGATATTGTTGTTTTAGAAGTGGGCCTTGGAGGCTTATTAGATAGTACAAATGTCATTGATAAACCAGAAGTTGCAGTCATTACAAATATTGGTTTAGAGCATACAGAATATTTGGGAGACACTTTAGAAAAGATTGCTAGTGCTAAAGCTGGGATAATCAAACAAGATTGTCTAACTGTATGTTATCGAGGTAGTCAAACAGTTGAAAAAGTATTTGAGAATAAGTGTATAGAGATGAATTCAAAACTTATCAAAGCTAAATTTGATTCTATTAAACTAATTTCTTCTTCACTAAAAGGGCAATACTTTTCTTATGATGGGTTAGATGATCTATTTATTCCATTATTAGGTGAGCATCAACTTAAGAATGCTTCCGTTGTCATTGAGGCAATAAGAGCATTAAGAAATTTAGGTTGGAAAATAAGTGATGAAGCTTTGTGTAATGGATTAAGGAAAACTGTTTGGATCGTTCGCTTTGAACTAGTTGATGAGGATCTTTTATTCATCATTGATGGGGCTCATAATCCTCAATGTGTACAAGAATTGGCTAATACTATTGATAAATATCTGCCTAAAGAAAAGGTGACATTTATCTTAGGAGTATTAAAAGATAAAAACTACTTGTCGATGATCAGATCTGTATTACCTTATGGGGAAAACTATATCTGTGTCACACCAGATAGTTCTAGAGCTTTATCTAATGAAGAATTAAAGAATGTTATTGATTCTTTGGGTGGAAAGGCAATAGCAGTTTCTTCTTTAAAGGATAGTATAAAGATTGCTAAGGAATTATCGCAAGGTAAACCAATAGTAGCCTTTGGCTCATTGTATATGGTGGGACTATTAAGGCAAGAGTATTTGAAACAAAAGAAAACCGGTGAATGATCATCGGTTTCTTTTTGGTTTACTCGATAGCTTGAAGTTCTTTATCTAATGCTTCAAGATGTGGCTGTAAATAAGCTGACTGTGGGAAACTAGCGAGTTTACGTAAAGTCAAGCCTCCAACTAACTTCATCTGAGGATTAGTAGATGCACCTGGGCAATATTTGTCTAAGATTGCTGCTGCACTAGAATTTTTCAAAATATCTTTGACTTTTGAGTCAAGAGAGAATGCCATGATATAACTCCTCCTTCTATATCTTTTGTTACTTATATTTTATAGATGGGAAGATAAATTTAAAATCCTACAAGGTAGATGATTATTTGTGGGACTTCCCGTTCAAATTGTAGGTGTGAAAACTATGAAAATATTTTTCATTAGTTTCACCTTAAAACGAGATTAAAGTAGGAGAAATTTAGAAAATGTAGCTGCTTAGGGAGATAAATAGGCTATTTTAGAAGAAGATTGTGTATAATAAATGAAACATTTCCATAATATG
>CAVCVO010000032.1:0-6039 GCA_963606005.1 Anaerovoracaceae bacterium | reverse complement strand
AACAATTATAGAAAAAACATCGGTATTTTTTTCTTTACCGATGCTTTTTTCTAGTTTTCTTGGGCTAATTTCTTCTTTTCTTCTCTCTTTAATAAAATCGTTGTTGCAGTAAACGATACTACAGTTGCGATAAGAGCAGTAATGATACCAATGATGACATAATGTAATCCACCATTAGAATCAATAAAGTAAGTTAAAGTCAAATAACCTGGACAAGGTCCTACTGATAAGAATGTTCTTAAACCAAATATACCGGCAAATAAACCTGCACTTACTGCACCACAAGCTACTCCTTTTAAAGCTTGAGGTCTAGTGATCAAAGCTCCATACCAAGATGGTTCAGTGATTCCACATAATGCAGTCATACCAAATGAAGCAATCATACCTCTTTCTTCTTTAGTCTTTAAAGTTCTTGAAACAGCTAAAGCAGCAGCACCTACTGAAATATTAGAAATAAATGCCATACACCCTGTAACATTGTTATATCCACGTTGAGCAAATACTTCTGCACCAACAGCATAAAATGACTTGTCTAGTCCAGTCATAACGATGTAAGGGAATGCTAAAGCAAATAATGGTGTAAATAAGAAGCCAAAAGTATTAGCTAACCATACAACTGCAGTTCCTAATATAGAAGCCAATTTGTAAGAGATAGGCCCCAATACGATCAGCTGAACAGGTACTACAATGATCATTGTTAACAATGGTGTCAAAGTATAAGTCATAACTTCCGGAACGATCTTTTTAACATTTGTATAAACAAATTTCAAGAAGAAGCAACCTAAAATGATAGGGATGATAGTAGACTTATAAGCAATCTGTTGAATAGGTATACCAAAGAAATCAGTGATGACCCCACTAGTATATGTTGGTGTTAACATAGAAGCGCCAAGCATCATGCCAAGGATTGTTGGCATCTTTAACTGTTTAGCAGCAGTATATCCTAAATAGATTGGTAAGAAATAGAAACCTGCTTCATTTAAAGATACCAATAATTGAACTGTACTATTTGATACGTCCAAGCCAAAATAGTTAACTGCCAAGTTCTTTAATGCAGCGATGATACCACCAACAATAAGTGCTGGAATGATTGGCATGAACAATGGGCCCATAAAGTTACCAATTGTATAAATAACTCCACTTAATCCTTTATGTTCAGTGTTCTTTTCTTCACTTGAAGTTTCCTCTTCTTGTCCATTAGGATTAACATTAGCAACTTGAACAAACTCTTCATAAACTTCATCAACGTTAGGTCCGATGATGAATTGAACTTGATCAGTCTTTGGCACAACTCCAACACATCCTAAAGGTTTTAAGTTTTCTTCAGTCCATTTTGCATCCCAAAGATTTTCATTCACTTTGCTTTTTTTATTAAATGTGATCCTAAGTCTTGTTGCACAACAAGCAACATGCTTAATATTTGAACTACCACCGACTAAATCTAAGGCAGTATTGATAAATTCTGTATATTTTGACATTTTCTTTCTCCTTTTCTACAAGAAGTGATTGACCATTTTATCAATATGTGATAAAAATTATTTGGTTAAAGGATTTGGTCGTTCACTTCAATACACAGTGTGAGCGGCTTTTTTTATTTGTATTCTTCAAAATCATCCCACTCCTTCTAATTTTAAAGATAATTAATCTAGGTTAAAATAATATAACATTTCTTTGATCTTTTGATCAGTTTTCTCATCAGCACTTCTTACCGGCTTTCTTGCTAAACCTACATCAGCAATATTAGCTAAAGTGATACTCCTTTTGATGATCGAAGGTTGAGTTCCATATTTTAATACTGCTCTTAACACTTCAATATCAGACTGTAATTTCTCACTTTTTTCATTTTCATTTTTAGTAAGAGACTGCCATAAAGTCACTATCGTATCTGTTATCAGATTAGATGTACCGGCAACACATGCTGTTGCTCCCAACTTATGAGCTGCACTTATCTTTGAATCAGAACCAACCATTACATTGAAATCATATCCTTTAGAAGTTTCAACATAACTTTTAAACAATTCCATATCCCCAGAACTATCCTTGATACCTTTTACACCAATATCTTCTTTGATAAGTTTTTCTACAACTTCAACTGGAATACTGTAACCAACAAACTTAGGTATGTTGTAAAGTATCAGCGGGATATTTACACTTGTAGCAACTACTTTAAAGAAATCAAACATTTCTTCATTATTTACTTTAACAAAGTATGGTGCAACTGATGTGATAGCATCTACTCCAACCTTTTCCATTTGCTTAGCTAGATATACTGATTCATTTATTGAGCAACTACCAACATTGGCATATACTGGTAATCTTTTATCAACCATCTCTACAACCTTACTAGCAAACTCCACTCTTTCATTTACGCTTAAAGTTTGAAATTCTCCATTAGTTCCTAAAGCAAATATACCATCAACTCCATGCTTAATAAGATGTTCGATCAACTCTTTAGTAGCTTTGTAATTGATAGTCTGTTGCTCATCATAATTAAATGGCGTAACTATTGGAGTTATAACACCCTTCATTAATCTCATAATTGAGCACCTCCATTTATTGAACTACCGATCTTACCACCGGGATGCCACTTAACATATTGCTCTTTTGTTAAATTCTTCTTATTCTGTAACAACAATGACAATAGTTGCAACATCAACATTTCTACTAATATTGAAGCTCTAGGTGGCTTATTTAATGAATCTCCTTCTTCACTTACCTTGGCAACTAAACATACCTTAGCACTTTTTGCTAAAGCACTATCACTATTACCAGTCAATGCAATGATCTGAGCCCCATTTTCTTTTAAACAATTGACTGTCTTCATAAGTTCGGTAGTCTCACCACTATTTGAAATAGCGATGACTACATCTCCTTCTTTAACTTGTCCCGATGAACCATGGATTGCTTCTGTTCCATCTAATACATAAGCAGGAGTACCAACAGAGCTAAACAAGGAAGCAGCATAGCCACTAACATGACCTGGTTTACCAATTCCTGTGATATGGACTCTACCGTTATTTTTTTCAGCTTCCAATATGATATTACAAGCTTCATCTAAAGCTTTCTCATCAACTGTTTCTTCAAAGTTATCAATCTGTTCGTTAACAACTTTTAAGAAATCTGTTATCTGTTTATCATTTGTTTCCATGTGATCAATTCTCCTGATGACTATTAATGAAATCTTCATTAAGTAACAAACCATGTCCTGGTAGATCACTTAATTCTAAATAGCCATTTTTCTGTTGTGGTGCATTGATGAATACTTTACGAGTTATATCATCATACATCACTAAATCTTCTGTTGATAGGAAATTTGAGAACGCTGGAGCTAAATGCATATGTAAGTTTTCTCTACCATGAGGAGCAATCTTAATATTGAATGCTTCTGCCATAGCACAGATCTTTAACATCTCGCTAAATCCTCCCGTACGGACTACATCACATTGCAATACATCAACACAATCACTTATCAATAGATCCCTTGCCCCATATTTAGTATATTCATGCTCACCAGTAGCTAATGGTACATCTGTACTCTTTTTATACTTGATAAGACCTGGTATGTCATCAGCTGGGCAAGGTTCTTCCATAAATAGGATATCTTGATCCTTGACCATATTAGCAAACTTTGCTCCTGTTGCCCCATCCCAACAGTTATTAGCATCAAGCATGATCTTGATATCATCTCCCAATGCCTTTCTTACCATCTTTACTCTTTTAAAATCTCTTCTTAGATTAGTACCTTTTTCAATACCCACTTTAAGCTTTACGGCTTTATAACCTTGTTCAACAAAAGAGACCATTTCTTCAACAAGTTCTTCATCAGAATAACTTGTCCAACCACCACTACCATAAACTGGCACTAAGCATTTCTTACCACCAAATAACTTGTAAAGTGGCATATTTAGTATCTTGGCTTTTAGATCCCATAAGGCAATATCTACAGCACTCAAAGCATGAAAGCTCAAGCCTTTTCTTCCTACACTTCTAATGTAACTATATATCTCTTGCCAAATAGTTTCATTTTCAAATGGGCTTCTTCTTAAGATCTTCGGTGTGATATAATCATCGATCATTGCTTTTACAGCTGAACCACCTACACCATTAGATGCATAACCAATACCAGTATGACCACTATCACTAGTTATCTCAACAATCGTAAATCCTAAACGATTGATACTACGAGTAGAATCTTTTAAGTCACCTTCGACCTTTTCTGAAACTCTTCTGACCTTTACTCCAACGATCTTATCGTCATAAGTCATTGAAGAAAGATCATTCTTAATTTCTTTTTCCAATATCTCTTTCTCCTTTCTATCTTTTATATAAATATGTCACCCGCGCGTTAGTAACACTTTACAACTCATTCACTTTTTGTCTTGTTCTCTAGTCTTGCTAGATGAATGCAAAGATATAATTTTTCATCATTACCGATCTCATAATTGCATTCTTGCTTAATGATATCTTTGATACCATTGACTAATTCTGTCTCTTTACCACCTGTAAGTTCTGCCTTAAATATCAAACTCTTGATGAAGTTAGAAACTGTTTCTTTCTTTAACTTTCCTGATACGATCTTTTGAATCAAGAACCTACAATGTACCAAAAATCTATCAAAAGCTATCTCATCGACCTGTCCATCTGTTTCTAAAACACCTCTAACATAATCACTGATCTTAGAAACAACTCTTGTGATCTTATGAATATATGTCATATCACTATCCATCTCCGCATTGATGATATGCAGAGTGATAAATGATGCTTCAGTTTCATCAAAACAGATACCAAGTGTTTCTGTTAAGATCTTCACTACCTCACAAGCTACTTCAAACTCCTTATGATATAAAGACTTAACATTAGTCAATAACACATTATCAAACTTATCACCCTTTTTGATCCTTTCAGCAGAAGTCCAAATATGGTCTGTTAAAGTAATATAAATTGAGTCATTGATCTTCACATCCATATGCTCTTTGATATAAGAAGTGACTTTTGCGGAAGCAAGTATGTATTCAGTAGGTATCTCTTTGATAACATTTTGAAACTTAGAAGAAACTGAACTATCTAATCTAAATGTCTTTTGGATCTTACTCTCATCAACAACGTCCCCTTTTTTAATACCAAATCCAATACCTGAGCCCATTAGTATCACTTCATTAAATCCCTCATCTTCAGATACAACACAACTGTTATTCAACACCTTATTTACTATCATCTTTCTCTCCATCCACTGTTTCAAATACTATTTCTTCCCTGTTAACTATCCCACTATTTTTGACAACATTTATTTTTGAAGATGTACATATCAATATGACATCATCAATATACCCTTCTTTTTTGATAGCTTGATGATCCATACTGACTATTAGATCACCTTTACTAACCTTATCTCCAATCTTTACTTTTGGAAAAAAGTACTTACCCGTAAGCTCTACAGTATCGATCCCCAAATGGATCAATATCTCTACACCATCCTTACTTTTTAAACCATAAGCATGGCCTGTAGGATAAGCCATGATGACTTCACCATCACAAGGTGAAACAATATCATCACAACTTGGTTCAATGACTATCCCGTCCCCCAACATCTTTTGAGCGAACATTGCATCATTAACTTTCTCAATTGCTTTTGCTAATCCATCTGTAACTGCATAAATTTTCATACTATTTCTCCTTGTCCAATATACAAAAAGACCTACTGCTATCCCCAAGTGATACGCAAGTAGGTCATGCTTCTTTAATTAAGAATAACATTCCTAAGCTGTTTGCTTGTCTATATTAAAGCTTAAAATGTAAGCATTGTCAATAACTAATTTTTAAATATTTTTTTGAAAATTTTTAATTTATTTTCATAGATTATAGAATTTAGAAAAGATAATCATCGTCATCATCCCAAAGGAACCTATTTCTTCTCCTTTTCTCTTCTTGTTCCCACTCTTCTCTTCTATATTCACTGTCATCCCAATTATTAACATATTTATGCTGATCCCAACTAAAGCCATCTTCATCAATATATTCATATTGACCACTTTCGTAATT
>CAVCVO010000031.1:0-10892 GCA_963606005.1 Anaerovoracaceae bacterium | reverse complement strand
TGTCCATTAATTTCAAAAAGAGGAGAAGTTAGAGTTCATCATTTTGCTCATCATTCTAAAACGGATCATTCGATGTGTGCATTTCAGTTTTATGATCTAACTGAAGTAGCAGCAGTAATAGAAAAGAAATTTTCTGATAAAGGATATGGTGTTGAAGTCATATATGATCTTGCAGATAATAAGAAAGTTATCGCAAATGCTGTTGTTGGTGAATATGCTATCTTAATCAGAGACAATGCAAAATTTAAAGAAGAAAATGTGGAAGAAGAGACAAAATATTTTAGATCTTTAGGAATGAAAGTAATCTACTATGTTAACCTTAAAAATGAAGCAAATAGAGGGGATATTGAGGTTATAGAAAGAAAAGACTCTTATATTGAAGTTAAATGGAAGAAAGGTAGTCATAGATTTTTGCAAAATTATTTTGCAAATGTTCACGACTATGATATTTTCTTTGATATGTCTAATGATCATAATGATAAGATCATTCCTTTGTCTCATTATGTTTTGGGTAGATCAACTTATATTTATAATGAAAAATATGATTTTTCAACAGATGATTTTGTTGATTATTGCATAAGTAAAAAAGAGGAAGATATAAAACTAGGTGGAATTGCCGTTGATATATCTCACTATGATATCTTTAATGCAAGTATTCGTCATATTAATGCGAGTGAGACTAGTAGCAACGGT
The DNA here is from genome assembly GCA_963606005.1 of Anaerovoracaceae bacterium. GTDB lineage: Bacteria > Bacillota_I > Bacilli_A > Erysipelotrichales > Erysipelotrichaceae > UBA1783. Next base: position 10,199 of record CAVCVO010000031.1, on the reverse strand, counting down.
CTAGATTATTCTAAATATTCAGGCGATCCAACGGGATGTGAATACTACACTCCTTCTACAAAATCGATTGCAGAAGATCTTTATGTTGAGAGAAACTCTAATGTAGTAAACGAAGTTAATACAACTACCACAGGTAACGGTGAGACTATATGGGAATTATGTTCTAAAGAATATGAGAATATTGTTGTTTCAAGTGTATTTTCTGATTCGACAAAAATAATTGTACAATATCTAATTAACCTAAATGATGGTAAACCCGAAACAAAATGTGGAAAGATAGTAGGAAAAGCAACTTGGAAAGACTGTAATAACGAGTTTCATTTTGGCAGAGAGCGGACTTTTTATGATGCTAACGAAAAGAAGTGGAAACTAATTTATGCAAAGAAGAAAAGTAATGAGTTAAATAAGCAAGAAACTGTTACTAGTATTTTGCCTGAAAAGGAAAGTGGTGCAAATAAATGTATAGCAAATGAACATACTTCAACGTCAAAGGTTGTTGAAACAAAAGAAAAAGAAGAATCGCTAGAACTAATAGATGATGTATATGCCAATGCTAAAACATTGACTCAAATAGTTTTTGATAGTTTAAGTGAGGGTAAGAAAGAGTTTTACGCAAAGTATATTCCACTTAATAAAAGAACAATGCAGTTTGAAAATAACAAAGTATATGAAACAAAACTGGATGGGTCAAAAGGAGATGAAGCACCAGACTGGGTTCAAAAAGATATAAATAATAAGGAATGGTTAAAAGAAGATTAAAAAGGTGAAAATTAAATCCACCTTTCTTTCACGCTCTTTGCCAGTTGTTAGAAAATAATTCTGGTAAGTAATCTTTAACTAGTTTATTACTTTCACTTTTTAGTAAGTTGAAGTTTAAAGTAATGTTCTTGTTAATTTTAACGACTGTTACAAGATCTTCTTCGATGAAACTATCATATACGCTATTTAATAATCTTCCTATCACTTCTTGTCTTTGAGCTTGTGGGTGATCATTTAATACCTTAGCATATTCTTTTCTGACTAATGGTTCAGTTATATACATGATCGCTACTTTCTTTTCCCAGTCAGCATCTTTGGCAGCGTGATTCTTTATCCTTAGTTGAGCTTTAGTATCAAAGAATTCTTCTGCTATGATCTTAGCCCAAACAGTTCTACCATATTTGTTTTTATAGTCATAGTTTTTGATGACTATTCCTTCACCTATCTTATCTTCTGGTACTAAGTAGTGATTGTTTTTCATGACTTCAATTAATTGTTCTTGAGTTGGACTATCGATCACTGCAAGATTAGGTATATAAGTAAGATCAAACTCTTCTAGTAATGGTACATATTCATCATAGCTAAGATATTTACCATAGTTCTCATTAATTTCAAAGACATCAAAGATGTAATAGTGTTGCCAGCTAGTAGCATCATAATACTTGATGCTGTGTGGTACTAACCATTCGCAATAGATGTAGTGATTAGGGTGTTTATTTAAGTATCTTTTGATCTTTTCATCTCTGATAGTTGAATTGTAGAATCCAGCATTGTCGCTAGTAAGTGTTAGATCTCTTTTTCTACTTCCTGCATGAACGATACCATCATCCCCAAGATAGAGAACACTATTAGTTCCATCAATCTTGGGTTGAATATAACATTTACCTGTTAGTATCCCTTCTACTTCCTCCCTTCCTAATTTTTCAATGTGCTGATAACTTTTGTATTGCATTAATTTTCACTCCCTTCTACTAGTAAAATTAATAACTTTTTGGTAGCAACAGTTAGATCAGAATCAACGGGCTTTTGATTATCAGTTGAGTGCTCTAACTAGTGAACTATATTCTTATGGTTGCAGGGATGGGAATCGAACCCATCTATAACGGCTTATGAGGCCGTTTTGGAACCACTCCAAATACCCTGCGATATGGCACGCTCTATTGGAATTGAACCAATATCTTAAGTTTCGTAGACTTATATTCTTTCCATTGAACTAAGAGCGTAAGTATAGATTCCAGTGAGAATTGTACTCACGTAGCTTTTCTAGTGTAGTTGCACTTCACTGAATTTGTTTGCTTCATTGTGGAATCATTATTGGGTTGAGAGATGGGAGTTGAACCCACTGACATCTGAGCCACAATCAGACCGCTAGCCGTTGGCGCTCTCCCAACAAATTGACTTCAAGTAATATGATCAACCATCATCGGTGATAACTAAGATTTCTTCTATGTTCACTTTAAATAGTCTTGCTAAAATGACTAAGTTATCAACAGTAGGTAAAGCTTCTCCTCTTTGCCACTTGTAGATAGCTTGACTATTGTTAAAACCTAGAAGTTTCTGTAGATCTTTAACAGTTAATCCTGCATTTTTTCTGTATCTGTAAATGTTATTTCCGGTCTTTATCAAATCTATTCTCGGCATACTCATATCCCTCCTTTTTTACCAACAAAAAACCACTTATTACTTGTTGCAGAAATAAGTGGTCTGATTCCAGAATAGATCAAAGTGATAATATCCTACTTTCGGATTGAATGGATCACACTTTCTGCATAAGTATTATTAAAGAAACTACCTTGATGATTAATAGTAGTTTTTGAATATTGACGACATTTTGTCCCATGTGACCATCCGCGTAATAATACTGCCATGTGACCATTTTCTCCTTTCGTTTACATTAATAATATAGCATTGCGATTTCGTTTTGTCATTAAACTTGTAGTTTAATTTTAAGGAGAATCACAAGTTGCTGACTATAAAAAAGACGATATTTCTATCGTCTAGATTATTGCTCATTGTTCTTTTTGACCCCATTTTTTAAGGGCAATAGCGATCGCTATACCAAATACTGCTGAAGCTAATCCCACTACAATGGCAAATCCGGTCATAGCAGAGAATATTCTCCATGATTTTTGAGTCATCTCATAAAATGGATCATAATATGAGTTCTCTATATTATAGTTGCTAGTTAATCCCCAAGTTCCAAATAAGAATACATGAGTCAAACCTTTCGCAAATAAACCAAATCCCGCAAATAACAAGCCAGCTAGTGCTGTACGAGCACCGTAGATCCAACCGTGTTGTTTAATAAGAGATAAAATACTATTTGGTAAATGCTCGATCCAACTAGGATAAGTCTGGGTATAAGTGTTATTAGTCGTATAGGAATTTTTCTGGGTATTATCTTCGTCATTAGAGAGTAACCAATCTAAAGAAACATCTAATACTTCTGCAAGTTGACTTAATTTAGATATTTCAGGATTAGATTCTCCAGTTTCCCATTTTGATACGGATTGTCTTGAAACTGACATAGCATCTGCTAGATCGATCTGAGACATACCTTTCTTTTTACGTGCTTCAGTTATCTTTTCTCCAAGAGTCATATTTGTGTACCTCCATGTGTCAATAATAAACGATAAATTGAATAATGGCGACCACTTGCTGATTGGAAATGTGTCAACTAATGGTTGCTTATGCATTAATTGAATTAATTATAACTTAAACAGAACTATTTTGGGATAACAAAAAAGGAACTTGCGTTCCTTTAGATTGATTACATTGTTTCTAATGCTGATACACCGATAAGATCTAAAGCATTGTGTAATGTTGTTTTGACTGCTGATAATAAAGCAACACGTTGAGCTGTTAGTTCAGGATTAGTTGGGTCATTGACTTTACAATCAGAACCATAATAAGCATGAACTAATTGAGCTAATTTTTGAATGTAGTTACACATCTTGTTAGGAGCTCTTGTTACAGCGGCATCAGAGATAGTCTTAGTGAAAGCACTAATCTGTTTTAATAACTCGATCTCTTTTTGATCTGTTAAAAGATCATAATGTTCTCTAGTTTCTAATGCTGGTGCTTGTTTTAATAGTTTGCAGATACGTGCATAAGCATATTGAGCATAGAATACAGGGTTATCAGTTGATTGAGATCTTGCAAGTCCTAAGTCTAAGTCCATATGAGTATCTACGGCTTTAGAAATGAAGAAATATCTTGCAGCATCACAACCGATATCATCAACTAATTCTCTGATAGTGATCGCATTACCTGTACGTTTACTCATCTTAACTTCTTGACCATTTTCAACTAGACGTACCATTTGGATAAGATCGACTTCTAGATCATCCTTACCATAGCCTAATGCTTGGATAGCAGCTTTCATTCTTGGAATATAACCATGGTGATCTGCACCCCATAAATTGACTAACTTCTTATAACCTCTTTCGAACTTATACATATGGTTAGCGATATCTGGTGTCAAATAAGTATTTGAACCATCAGATTTCTTTAAGACTCTGTCTTTATCATCGCCATATTCAGTAGACTTAAACCATAATGCACCATCTTGTTCATATGTTAAGCCCATATCGATCATGGCTTGTAATGACTTTTCAACTCTTCCTTGATCTACGATCCATTGCTCAGAGATCCAAGAATCAAAATCACAACGATAATAAGCTAAGTCTTCTTTGATCCTTGCTAATTCTCTTGTACGACCTTCCCATCTGAAGAACTTAATTGCTTCTTCTTTAGAAGTATGTAAGTATTTATCGCCAACTTCTTTTTTGATCTCCTCAGTGATCTCTTTTACATCTTGACCATGGTAACCATCTTCTGGTAAATGGAATTCTAAACCAAATGATTCTAAATATCTTTGATAGATTGATTCACCTAACATATCGATCTGGTGACCAGCATCATTGATGTAGTATTCTCTTAAGCAATCATAGCCTGATTTTTTGAGTAATCGGCAGATAACATCTCCCCAAGCAGCACCTCTGGCATGTCCACAGTGTAAAGGTCCGGTTGGATTTGCTGAGACGTATTCCACTAAGATTTTTAATCCGTTACCACTATTGTTACTGCCGTAGTCATCGCCCTGCGCTAATACTTGGTTGATAACGTCAGCCATAGCAGCCTTTTTGATCCAAAAGTTAATGAAGCCCGGTCCGGCAATTTCGATCTTCTCGACTTCAGCTAATTTCTTAGTCAGACCTTCGACGAGTGTTTTCGCAATGACCTGAGGGTTTTGGTGGAGAATTTTTGTTAATCGCATCGCAATATTCGTAGAGTAATCACCATTTGCGGTGTCTTTTGGCGTCTCGATCATTACCATAGTATCAGTGGCATCATAATCGAAACATTCTTTTACAACTTCTTTAATACTTTGATGCAATTTAGTTTCAATTTCATTCATAAAAAATCCTCCTTGTGAATATCGATAATATTCTATCATATTAATTTTATTATATGTTAAAATTGTCAGCCCATTTTTTTGAAAAAGTAACGTTTTCAAGAAAATACCAAAAAATGATTTAAATATGTCGTCGCGTTAGCATTAATGATATATGTCATCTAGAGTGACAAGCTTTATATTTTCATTTTCAGCATTCTCAATTAAGTATTTGCTGAAACCTACTTTTGAAAATAGAATAAATTGGCATGTTGTATATCTTTTATCAATTAAGTTATCTCTGCTTTTCAAATCTTCAAATATACATTTATCGATCACAGAATTTTTAAACTTACATTCTCCCAAAATAGCCTTATTATTGATCGTATCAATACCTACTACATCAATATCTGTTTGTTCTTTCAACCTTGGATTTGAACCCCACCATTTTCCAACTTGCGTTACAAAGCAAGATAGTTTTCCAGATAAGCCTTCGATAAGAGTATATTGTTGACACATTTTTTCAAAGATAACACTCATATAATCATTGAGCAATGGTTTAACAGCGTTGTAGTAAAAAGAACTGCCCATGCCAGTCTCAATAGAGGAAGTAGCTGGTTGAACAAAACGATACCAAAATCTGAACATTCCATCTTTTAGCGAATACATACTCTTCTTTTTATTCTTTTCATCAGTTATGGCAACATTTTTTTCGACTATTTCAACGCGGATTAAGGCATTTAAAATATGAGATAAATGATCTGAGTCAATATTACATTTGTCTGTTAACTCAGATAGCTTGTTACTTCCAGCTGCTATAGCAGAAATGACATTAGCATAAGTTGGAACGTTTCGAAATTCTTGCGATAACAAATTGTTTGGCTCTTCGTATAAATAACCCATTTTAGAAAAGAATAAAGAAACTATATTTTCATCTAATGTTAATGATTCATCTATCAGTGACAAATATCTGGCAATTCCTCCTGTGATTCCATAACAGATAGCTTTTTCTTCAGAAGAATAGTTTGGGGTAAATTCGGCAGCTTCTTTGTAGGAAAAAGGTTTAAGATTGATCTGTGAAGTTCTTCGACCGAATATTGGACTTTTTTGTGAAAGAACCTCATCTTCCATGAAACTGATTGAAGATCCACATAAAATGAGAAACATTTTGGTATTTATCCATTGCTGATCAATGAATTTTTGCATCAATGAAAGAAAATTTTTATTTTCCTCAGCAATATAAGGTAATTCATCAATGACGATAACGATCTTTTCATTTTGACAAACTCGCGTAAAAAACGAAAAAAGATCTTCAGTAGTATCAAAACTCATCCCTGACATATCATTACTAAGCTGAGACAAGACCGTTTTCGAAAACGCTCTAAAGTTCTCTTGGTAAGAAGTATTTGTGGCCATAAAATAAACACTTTTTTTGTCTTTTATAAATTCATTTATCAAAAATGTTTTTCCAACTCGTCTTCGCCCATAAATCACAGTCATTTGAAATTGATCTTTGTTATATGAGTCGTTCAGATGTTTTAATTCATTAGCTCTTCCAATAAATTTATTCATGATATCAGCTCCTAATACTATACTGAAATATATTTCACTGAAACGTATTTCAGTATAATTATAGTTATTTTAGGAACTGCTGTCAAGTCATTATTGAGTTTCACTGAAATATATTTCACTGAAACGTAATTCAGTAAAACTAATGAGATAATTATTTGCGTAATTAGGCAAAAAATGTTAATATAATAACGGTACAACTTATGGCGTTTTAATTTGGTCAGGTCAGGAATGAAGCAGCCACGTAAACAAGATGAGTGTGTACCATTTATTTTAGCTATGAATCAAAATGAAATATATATGTTAGAAGCCATAAAAATGGCTAAGATCGCTCTAGAAAACAATGAAGTCCCTATTGGAGCTGTTATCGTTTATCATGATACTATCATCGCTAGAGCATGTAATACTAGGGAAACTACAAAGCAAACTGCAGGACACGCGGAGATGAATGCGATAAAACAAGCTTGTGATCATCTCAATAGTTGGAAATTAGAAGATTGTTCGATCTATGTGACACTTGAACCATGTTTAATGTGTGCTGGCGCTTTACAACAAGCTCGTATTGCTAAGATTTATTATGGAGCAAGCGATCAAAAAGCTGGAGCATTAGGTGGTAAGAATGATATTTTAGCTTTTCAAGGCTTAAATCATTATCCTTTAGTCTTTTCCCATATATTGGAGAAAGAATGCAAGGAATTAATTGATAGCTTTTTTCAAAATGTCCGTATGTCTAAACAAAAATGAGGATAAATATAGTATAATAGTGTATAGAAAAAAGAGGTAATCTATGGCATATAAAGCACTTTATCGTAAATATCGTCCAAGTAATTTTTCCGAAGTAGTAGGTCAACAATATATAATCGCTACTTTGCAGAATGCGATAAAGAATAACAAATTGGCTCATGCCTATCTTTTCTGTGGCCCTCGTGGAACAGGAAAGACTACTATTGCCAAGATTTTAGCTAAGACAGTCAATTGTCAAGAAGAGGATCCAACAAAGAGACCTTGTTGCCATTGTGCAAGTTGTTTGGATATACAGAATTCAGCTAGTCCTGATGTCATTGAAATGGATGCTGCTTCTAACAATGGCGTAGATGAAGCAAGGGATCTTGTGGAAAAAGTTAAATATGCTCCAATGAATGGTAGATATAAAGTTTATATTATCGATGAGGTTCATATGATGACGGTCAATGCTTTTAATGCTTTATTAAAAACAATCGAAGAACCACCAGAATATTGCATCTTCATATTAGCTACTACTGAGCCTCACAAAGTTTTACCAACTATCATTTCACGTTGTCAGAGATTTGATTTTAAAAAGATTGCAGCTCCAGTGATCGTTGGTAATCTAAGAAATATTTGTGAAAAAGAAAATGTAAAGTGTGATGAAGACGCCTTAAAACTTATTGCCTCACTAGCTGATGGAGGAATGCGTGATGCTTTAAGCATCTTAGATCAATGCATTGCTTATAAAGAAAATGATATAACAGCTATAGATGTAAGTAATGTCTATGGTGTTGCTACCTTGCAAGAAAAGATGGATTTGTTCAAAGAAATCAAAGAACAAGAAACAGAAAAGATTGTTAAAAAGGTTAATGAGATTGCTGAAAAAGGTATCGATATCTCGCGTTTGACTAATGATTTGATCAATATTGCTAAAGAAGCAGTCATCTACTCTCATAGTAAGAATGCTGATATCTTAGAAGTCATTGATGAAGATACAGCAGGTCAATTGTTAAGAATGTATAGTAGTTCTAAGCTTTTGACTTTTATTGATCTATTAGTGGAAACACAAGCTAAGTATAAGGAAGCTACTAGTGCTTTAACTTATTTTGAAGTCTGCTTATTAAAGATGATGGAAGAAAGTGTTGATAAGCCAACTGTCCAAAAGGAAGTTATAGTAGAAAGAAAGGTAACTACTGAAACTAATACTGCTAATGAGATGAGTTCTAATTTAGAATATATTGATTATAGTGATGAGCAGTATTTTGAAATCTTGACTAAAGCTAATAAAAAGATCAAGGAGATCGATAACAAGATCATTTCTAATCTTCCTAGTGATTCTTTCACAACTAAAGAGAATAAGTTATTAGCGTTAGTAAAGAAAGCAGTGATCATGGCTTCAAGCGAAAGCGACATTATTTTAACGGTCAATGATCGTATGCAAGCTAACACGCTTAATGAAATAGAGAACAATAAGATCATTAAAGATCTTTTGAGCAAGTATCTGCAAAATCAAAAGGCAGTCATTGCGGTAACTCAAGAACAATCAGATTATTTGATAACTTATTTCTTGAGTCATCGTAATAACAAACAACAGCCTCAACAAGTTAAAGAAGAAAAGCAGTCAACTACAGAAGAGAGATTGACTTCATTGTTTGGTAAAGATGGTTTTGATATAGTGGAAGGTGAATAGTAAGATGTATCCTGCAAGTATTGAAAAATTGATAGAGTCATTTAAATTATTGCCATCCGTTGGTCAGAAGACAGCCGAAAGATATGCTATGGCTATTCTAGAGATGTCTAAGGAAAATGTTGACGACTTTATAGGAGCTTTGGAAAAAGCAACAACTGAGATCAAAAGATGTTCTATCTGTGGTAATCTAACTGAAAAAGAACATTGCGAGATCTGTGATGATCCTAAAAGAGATAAGAGCACAATCTGTGTTGTGCAACAACCAAAAGATCTTATCGCTATTGAAAAGACTGGCTCTTATAATGGCTTATATCATGTTTTATATGGTGCAATCTCACCAATAAAAGGGATCTTACCAGAAGATCTCAATATGCAGAGTTTATTTGATCGAATAAATGGCGATATAAGAGAAGTCATCATTGCGACTAATCCAACTATGGAAGGCGATACAACAGCTTTGTATCTCAACAAAATGTTAAAAAAATATCCTGAATTGACTATCACTCGTTTAGCAAATGGTTTACCTATGGGTGGTAATCTAGATTATGCTGATGAAGTCACATTAACAAGGGCTTTTACTGGTAGAGTAAAGCAATAAAAGAAAGGAAGGGCGGATGGCAGCGATAGCGTATGTAACAGACGAAAAGATGATCGAGTTTCATCGTTGCAATGGATCTCAATCCATCGTTTTTTGGCGCCTTTCCGCAAAAAATTTCCAAGATTTCAAACAAGGTGATCTGTTATTCTTCTTAGCTAAAGATTTACAAACAAAGCAGAGCAAAGAAAAAGGCTTAATGGGTTATGGACGACTAAGAGATAGTAAGTCTATGTCAGTCAGTTTGTTGTGGAAAAAATATGGGAATATGACAGGTTATAACAGTAAGAAGGAACTTATTGAAGTCATCACTAAAAGTAGTAAAAGCAAGACTTTACCAAAAAAGATCAATTGTTTATTACTAGATAAAGTCTTTTTCTTCCAAAGCCCGATATATTTGTCACAATTTGGTTTTAACATCAATAGTAATCTTGAAAGTTTTACTTATTTAGATAGACATGAAG
>CAVCVO010000030.1:0-8756 GCA_963606005.1 Anaerovoracaceae bacterium | reverse complement strand
CTACTTCTTGATATAAATAAGTTAAAAATGTGGCTAAAAGTGGGGAAAGAAAAAAGTGTGATCAACACACTTTCAAAAAGTAAAAAAAGCACTCAAGAAACTCTCAAGTGCTTAGTTATTTATAAGATCTCGTTAACAACAGCAACAGCATCGTTATCAGCATAACCATGATCGATACCATCATTGAACATCTTTAATACAGCATCACCACATGGTGTCTTAACACCAGATTCATTGATAGCTTTAACGATCGTCTGTAAAGCAGTTGCTTCAATATTTAAACTACATTCCTTAGCTGGTTCAAACTTACCATTGTAGTTTTCTAACTGTTCACCAAATGCTTTGAAGTTACCAGCGATCATGATCGGTAAGATATTTTGGATCTGTTCCATGATCTGTGGTACAGAAATATTGTTTTTGATCGCAAAAGCTGCTGCTTCAATCATTGCTCCAATAGCTGCAAAGTGTACTTCAAGTACAGCGATATCAGTAACACTTGCACCAATGACATCTTCACCAAGATAAACTGCTTTACCTAATGAATCTAGAACATTCTTAGTTGTATCAAATACTTCTTTATCCCCAGAATAAACAATATAGCCAGTATCTGGTCCAATGCTACTCGGATATACTTCAAGTTTTGCATCTAAGTACTTCATACCACGCTCACTAGCGATAGCTTGCATATCTTTAACTTCAGCTGGAGTTGAAGTAGTTGTATCTATCAACATCTTACCAGTTAAATCCTTAGTACAAGCTTTAATGACTTTACTTGCGATAGAATGTTGAGGCAAGTTCAATAAGATGACATCAGTGATATCTATCTCATCTAAGCTTTTAGCGTACTTTGCTCCTTTTTCAACAAACTTGCTAGCTGCTTTTTCATTTAAATCAACAATAGAAACATTAACACCACCAGCCATAACAGCTCCAATAAGTGTACTACCCATAGTACCACAACCAACCATAGTAATCTCTTTTAACATAAATCTTCCTCCTAATAATCTATCTAACTCTCTTAAATAAGAGAAGTTTAAATCTAAATCTTATCCTGTTCTGCTATCTCTCTTATGACCCTGCAAGGATTACCTAAAGCAACAACATTTGCTGGGATACTTTTAGTGACAACACTCTTTGCTCCAATCACAGTTCCTTCACCAATACTAACTCCAGGTAATATCGTTACATCAGCTCCAATCCAACAATTATCCCCAATTGTTATAGGTAAAGCCTTTTCTAAGCCTTTATTCCTATCTTGATATCTGATGGGATGAACAGCTGTATACATGCCACAATTAGGTCCAATGAAACAATGAGCACCAATAGTGATACTTGCTCCATCCATCAGATAAGCGTTGTGATTGATATAGCTATACTCACCAATAAAACAATTACAACCATAATCGACCATAAATGGGGATAATATCGTTACCTCTTTTCCTAATTTACCGATAAGACTTTCTAGGATAAGTTGTCTTTTCTCTTTTTCTAATGGAGAAGTATTATTTAACTTGAAGCAAGCTTCTTCAGCAATTGCTCTTTGTTGAACGATATCTTGATCATAATTGGCATCATACCAAACATCTTCTTCTATTTTCTTCATTTTAAAATACTCCTTTAAGTTCTAATGCTTTCTGATACATACCTTCTACATAGTAATCCATCATATCTTTTTGATAAATGATTTCAGGCATATACTCTTCTGGAATGACTTTTAATGTATCTTCTTTTACCTTAGTTATGACTTCTTCATTAACCAATTCACCACTTAATACAATGACAGAAGGATTTTGGATAGCGATAAGAGAAATGACACTTTTAGTAATGATCTCAAGTGAACTATCATCTTTTAAACTATCTAATAATTCTTTTTGACTTTTATCAAATGGTAAGAAACCGATCATACCAGCAAAATGATCCTTACCTTTAATGATCATACCTTTATGCACCGTTGCACTACCTGGTAAAACCCGTTTAGGGAAGAAAACAACAGTGATGACTTTATCTGCATCATCAAGTTTCTTATAATAACCAAAAGCTTTATAAGGCATATCATTTTCCATATAGACTTTCTTAGAATATCTTTTAGTGAATTCTTCTACTAACTTAAAACCATTTAAGTTTTCAATATCACAATGAGAAATTATTCCTTTATCTGCAACTGCAGGTACTCCTACCATTATTGAAGAAACATTAGTATATCTTTTTAAAATAGCATCAACTGTTGAATACAACACATCTTCATCAATTGAATCATATTCTTGTTTTAAACTATCTAATACATTTCCAACAGTAGATAATACTCTAGCATTAACAATATTTACATTTGGATAACCTTCGATCCATAAGCATAATATAGATTCATACTCTTCATTGATCTTATATTCTAAAGCAGTAGGACCAACATCATGTAATCTTATTTTTCGACTAATGACTTCACCACTATCAGAAAGATCATTCAATAAGTTATTACAAGTAGCTACACTTAATCCAGACAACTCGGAGATCTGTTGCTTAGTAAACCAATCACCTTTCCACAAGATACTTCTGATCTTATGAAGATTAACTTTACGTATATCTGCTGAATCTTTCATAGCGTACCTCCAAACGTCAATTATTATAACGGTTATAATAACCCTTGTCAATATTATCACAAGCAAAAAAAGAGGTCGCTAACTAAAGCAACCTCTAACACTCGATCATTTAAAAAGTTCTGGTTCATTCTCAATAAGATCGTTAGCAAGATAATGATGATCTAAATTTTCTATACCATATTTACCTTCAGCAATCTGCTCAGCTAGTTTACTAGAATAATAGATATCAAATGCTTTTCTTAGATCTATATGTTTTATTTCAGAGAGAGTTATTATAATATTGTTTTCCAACTCTTCTTTATAAAATTTAGTCAATTTTAGTTTGTCTACCATTATATTTCACCTCGTATGCATTTTTAAACTTAATAATCTTGTCAATTGTTTCTTGATTTACGATACATATTTGATTGCTTGCTTTGTAATATTTTAATTCCTCAATGGCTCTTGCTTTATCCCAAAAACCATTAAAATACATGCTTACCACCTTAAAAACGTCATCATCTGCTACACTTCCTTTTATGATATCGTAATTCTTATTAGTATTTCCTCTTCTACATGAACAAACAAAATCAATCCACTCTTCATTTTCCTCTTCAAAGGATAATACCTCAAAATCATCCCAATTCTCTTCCAACTCATACACATTGATTATTGCAGATAAATTTTCTTGTCTCATAGCTTTTCTAATTGCCCATTTCTTTGCTTGATCTTCATATACTGTTACATAAAAGCCATCACCAAAATCTAAATTTTTCTTTGAATGTAAAACATCGGGTTTATCAACAATCATTGTTGAACCATGATAAACTATCATACATTAACTCCCTTTTCTCTTGCAAACTCCGTTATATCTTCAACTAAATATTCTTTCCCAAAAGTATGTAAAACATCATAACACGGGATAATATAGTTATCTAAAATTCCAGTTGAATTTAAAATCTTATAAACTTTAGCTGGAGATTTTTTCCATTCATCAGAAAGAGCATATATCAAAAAAATAGAAAAATATAATTCTTTTTTATCAATCATGATCATCGCCAACCTTTCTTTATTCAACTTAATTATAACATTTTTCTCTCGCAAAAAAATTGCATTAGAATTTAAATTCATGATTAAAATGCTTAGTTAAAAGTATACTTATTGACTTTGGTAGACAGTAATGTGGAGACCACCACGTCAATATACATTACTGCCTACCAAAACCAACACAAATTGTTCTTGACACTATGATTATTACAGAATCAACAACGACTATCAAAAAAGATGTGCTCTTAACACATCTTCTTATTAAACTTATTTGTTAATATTACTTAGATAAGTAAGTTACTAAGCTATCTATCTCTTCAGTAGTTAAACCACATTCTGTTAAGTAGTTTCTAGCAGATTCACTGTAGTCAGCACTCTTTAATACTTCTACATCATCACTACCATATAGGTAACTCATAAATGAATTAAAATATAGATCAACAATTGCATCATACTTTTCTGCTGTATCTTCTTTAGTGATCCTATAATAGTTATAATAAGTAGTCATATAATCTTGACACATCTCATCATAGCTAGCTGACATCAAGGCTTCAAGTAACATGCAAACAAAACCAGTACGATCTTTGCCTTCGTTACAATGAATATAAACAGGTCCTTCATTATTTAACATATATCTCACTGCCTCAGCAACAGATGCCTTATATGAGTCTTTATAATAACTAGAACTCATAGAAAGTAAGATGACTTTGCCATTATCGTAAAGAGATTTAGTATAATTAGAAGCAAAATCTTCACTAGCTAAGTATTTATCCATATTATCTTGGGAATCAGCAAGATCCAACACGCAATTGATACCATTCTTTTCTAATAAAGCATCAACATAACTAGCTCTGTTAGTCTCATTATTTACTGGTGAAGCTCCTCTATAAATGAGATTTTCTTTTAAATTACCACCACTGATAGCTCTGAAATTAGCAAACATCTCATCACTATCAAAATCACTTCTTTCATTAGAATAAGGAATGCCTAAAGCTTCATAAGTAGCTAAATACTTACCTTCAGTATTCAAAGTGATCTCAACAGTACAAGATTCATCAACTCCAGCAGGAGTCCAACAATCAGCACTATTACGTGCTACCTTAACGATTGTATTACCAGGATAAGCAACAACAACAGCATCGCCTGTCTTAACATAATAACCATTATAAAATGGTACATCAGTTAAAGTATAACCATTGCTGAAAGTAACATCACAACTATCACCAAAGTTAAAACCAGCAGCCATAAAATCTTCAGGAGAGATCTCAACAATGACTGAATCATATTTCTCATCATGAGAGATACTAGCACTGATACTTACCTTAGTTGTATCTTCTTCTTGTTTTTTACTACTACAACCAGTAACAGTTACAAGCAACATCATAATGACAAGTAAAACACTGGTAAACTTAAATGTTTTTTTCATAAACACAAATGCCCTTCTTTCTGCGATAAAAAACCGCCGAATAAGTATAGCACAGTTTGACAAAAAACGAGGAACATATTGACTCAAAATAAAAGATCGTTATCTAACGACCTGTATTAATTTTGAAACAAATGAACTTGTGGCTTACTTAAACTACTTATTTAGATTTTTAAAGCACAAACCGATTGTTAAGCCAAAACAAATCCCAATAGCAATATTATCAAGAGCCATACTCATACATATAACAAATAACATACCAATAGCTAGCCAAGTATAATCACTGTTACTACTTTCTTTTTTTCCTTTATTATCTTCCATTTTGTTTTTCACCTCTAATAAATAACCTTTTTATCTTTTGACTTAAACGTTCCTTTACCTTTTCTTCTTTATAAGGAGTATGGAAAGAATGATCCATAAAATATTGTTGTGAGTCAAACTTTTCTTGATTTTCCTTGCGATAGTAAGAACCATCTGGTAACATCATTGAAGCTTTGAAAGAATCAGATAACTGTTGTTGTAATATCCATTTTAATTGTTCTGCTATTGTTTTGTCTTCAATTGGAGTAGCTATCTCTACTCTTCTACATAAGTTTCTTGTCATCATATCTGCTGAAGATATATAAAGCTTAGCATTATCATTCTTACCAAATTGATAGATACGACCATGTTCTAAGAATCGACCAACGATACTAGTAACATGCACATTATCACTATAAGCAGCAATCTGTGGTAGTAAGCAACATATACCTCTGATTATCAGTTGTATCTCTACACCGTTTTGTGATGCTTCTACTAATTTATCAATGACTTCCCTTTCTGTTAAGGCATTTGCTTTTATACAAATATAACCTTCTTCTTTTAAAGTTATTTGTTCATCTATATTTTCCAATATCATCTTTTTAATGCCAAAAGGTGATACACATAACTTATCGTATTGACCATCAAGATCATTTACTAACATATTTCTAAAGAATTTAGAGGCATCTAAACCGATAGTATGATCATAACTCATAAAAGACAGATCTGTATACATTGTATTTGTCTTCTCATTATAGTTACCAGTACCAATGTGAGTGATATAGTTTGTCTTGTTATGTTCCCTTAAAGTGATAAGACATATCTTACTATGACACTTATAACCTTCAGTGCCATAGATGACTTGACAACCTGATTCTTCTAACATCTTTGACCAATTAAGATTATTCTCTTCATCAAATCTTGCTCTTAATTCCATCAAGACTAGTACTTCTTTACCATTTTCGGCTGCTCTGCATAACGCTTGAGCAATCTTACTAGAAGAAGCTAAACGATAAAAAGTTATCTTTATCGATAATACTTTAGGATCATTACTTGCTTCATTTAATAGTTTTAAAAATGGTTCAACTGAATCGTAAGGATAGAATAATAAACGATCATGTTGCTGAACCTGGCTTATCATTGACTTTTCTTTAACCAGATCTTCTGGCCATCTCCCCTTGTATATAGAATAAGATAAGCTTTGTGCCAATTCTTTAGGCAGTTTATCAATGAGTTTATAAACATAATGCATATTTAAAGGACAACTATCCACGAACACTTGTCTTGCTTCTACTTTAACAAGAGAAGTAAGCTTATCTTTAAATTCACCTGATATTTCTTTACTTATCTCTAAACGAACAACTGCTAAATGATCTCTTTGTTTTAAGAGTTTCTTCATCTGCTTACGGAAATCTTCTTCACTATCTTCAAACTTTTCATCATCAAAACTGATATCCGCATTTCTAGTGACCGAAATGATGCAACTCTCTTTTACACTATAACTACCAAAAAGTTTTGACAAATAACGTAGCAAGATATTTTCTGTTCTCACATATCTTATGCCATCACTCAATAAGAGAAAATCACTTACATTTTCTGGCATTGGTACAATACCAATAGCTTTATGATCCTTTTTATCTTCTAACAATGTAACAGCATATAATCTCTTATTTACAAGATGGGGAACTGGATGATTAGCTCCTATGATTATTGGTGAAATTATCGGTAACATTTCATTTTTAAAGAACTTAGAAACTTCTTTTAGATCATTACCTTCTAATTTTTCAACACTTTCATCTTTAATACCACTTTTAGCTAATTCTTTTAAAACATCATTATATGTCTTTCTTTTTAAAGCTAGTAAAGTAGGAATACTGCGATAAATATGATGGATTTGTTCTAATGGAGTCCAACCAGTCTTAGAATCCTTATCATCAGCTATCATTCTAGCAAGATCAAATAGGCTACCAACTCTGACCATAAAGAACTCATCTAAGTTACTAGAAAAGATAGAGACAAACTTTAATCTTTCAAGTACTGGTACACTTACATCAGTTGCCTCCATTAAAACTCTTTGATCAAATCTCAACCAACTTAGTTCTCTGTTTTGGGTGTAATGATATTGTTCTTGAGTATTCTTTGACATAGATAACCTTCCCTAACTCCATATTTACTTATAACTAATTGTTGAGCATTAAACTTATGTAATACCTGTTGTAATATTAGTAAACCAGGCACCAAAGTATGGATCCTTTCTGGTTCAAGTTTAAGGATCAATTCACTTGCTTGCTTTTTACCACTGCAGAAAAATTCACACAACTGATCTAATTGATTAACAGTGATGCATCTTGTATCTTTAGATAACTTAAAATAATTTTTAGCAAACTTTAAAGCAGCTCTAGCAGTTCCTCCAACAGCTACAAGTAGTGGTTCAGATTTCTCATCAAAACTAATCGCTTCATCAATTGACTTTTTGATCTTTTTAACTGAACCATTACCAGGTAATATATTCTTAACGCAATTATGATATAAACTTAAAGATCCAACAGGATAGCTAGCATAATCTATAGGCTTACCATTATCAAAAGTCACAACTTCAGTACTAGCTCCACCAATATCCATAAATGCTCCACTAGATAAATGAAGTTCCTTCATAGCACCAGAATAACCTAACAATGCTTCTTCTTGGCCAGTTATGATCTCCACATCTAAACCAGTAGCAGCTTGGATCAAAGTCAATGCTTGTTGACTATTAGAGACATTACGTAAAGAAGCAGTAGCAAATACATGAACATTATCTATCTCAAGTGCTTTTAAAGTGCTCTGAAAAGTTAGTAAACTAGTACAAGCACACTCAATGCCCTCACTAGTTAACTTGCCATCTTCAACATAACTAGCAAGACCAGCAATATTCTTCTCTTTAAACAAGATACGAAAATCCTGATCTTTAGTTTCATATAAAGTTAATCTAATTGAATTAGATCCAATATCAATGATAGCTTGCTTCATCAGTTAGCCTCGCTAGCTGGATAGTTATCAATCTCTCCAGTCTCAATATCACATTCTTTAACATCACCAGCAAATAACAATATAGCCTTATTAGAACTAGTTACACTAAAACTAATTAAATTCCATCCTTCTAAACTCATCTCATTAGCACATTTCTCAATAGCTAAAGCAAACTTTTTAACTTTACTCTCATTATCAATAACAACACTCTTATAAACCATAACAATACCTCAAACATAAAAGACAGACAGTCTAATATTCATATTAATTGTATTGAGTATAAGTAAAAGTATTGTTCAGAAAATGTAAAGAGATTGTAAAAGATAGAGAGAAAACAAAAAAGAATCTTATGGTTCCTACCCAAAGATTCTTAGCCATTTACGGCAATGATACAGCTAAACAGC
>CAVCVO010000029.1:0-63823 GCA_963606005.1 Anaerovoracaceae bacterium | reverse complement strand
AGTTGGGCTTGCCCCTGCGAATATAGCAAGTTGCCGGTTTTTTTGTGCTTTTTTTCTTGCATATTGCAGTCTCTATTTATTAATTGAGACTGTTTTTTGTTGAGAGAAATGTTTAATAATGGTAAACTATTGTGTGGGTGAGAAAATGAAGTACTTTTTATATTTTGTGGTATCAATGCTTATTTCAGCATTATTAATAATTCCAGTAAAGAAGATTGGAGATAAATATAACCTTATTGCTCAGGAAAATCAAAGGACTATTCATCATGGAAGGATCGTTCGTATTGGTGGAGTAGCAATTTATTTGTCATTTATATTTACTTCTTTATTTGTTATTCATGAGACCAGAGCTTTTGATGGCTTATTGATCGGTGCTACTATCATCTTTATCTTTGGACTTTTAGATGATATCTTTGATCTAAAACCTGTAGTAAAACTTATTGGTCAATTCTTGGCGGCTACTGCTGCTATATTCATTGGTAGGATCTATCTTACTAATATTCACTTAATATTAGGCATTGAGATCAAATCGCAGATCATTAGTTATGCTATCACATATTTATGGATGATTGGTGTTACTAATGCGATCAATCTTATTGATGGATTAGATGGTTTAGCTGGTGGCTTTTGTATCATTGTCTTATTCACTTTATCAATGTTAAGTACTTTGCTTGGTAATAGTACATTTATGATACCTATTTGTCTGATCTTAGCTGGAGCTACTTTAGGCTTTTTGATCTATAACTTTCATCCGGCAAGTATCTTTATGGGTGATTGTGGGTCACAATTATTAGGTTTTGTCATTGCTTCAATTTCTTTATATGGTTTTAGAAAAGCAACATTTATTACTTTAGGTATTCCTATCTTATTATTATTTGTACCTATCTCTGATACATTACTTGCGATAGTACGCCGTAAGTTAAAAGGGCAGAAGATCATGTCACCAGATAAAGGACATTTACATCATATGTTGATGAACAATATGCGTTTGGGCCAAGTTGGGGCTGTAATTGTTATCTATGTTGTCACTGCTTTATTTGGCTTGACTGCTTACTTATGCATTGTTGATGTTAAGATCGGTATCATATTATTGGTATTTTTGGTCTTATTGTTTGATATATTCATTGAATATACTGGAATGATTTCACCTAAATATCGTCCAATATTGAATTTATTAGATAAATTCAAAAAAAGTTTTGAAAGATCATAAGAATTTTTAGGAAGTTTGATACTTCCTTTTCTATTTATATAGTAGGGGAAGTAAGAAATATGGAGCATTATGATTTACCAAGTATTTTAAAAGATGAAAATTATCCTACAGTAGAAGAGCAAGCAATAGATGAGTATCTAAGCAGTTTGAAACAGGAATTATTACAGATGGATAGTAGAGAAGTAAGAGATATTTTACTTAGTGAACTAAATTATCAAGAGAGAGGAAAACTTAAGAGTTGTCGCTGTTTTAATATCTATGTTAAGGAAGGCGATATATGTTTCACTGATTTTGGCAAAGCTTATAATCAAGAGATTGGTTTTATGCATTTTGCCTTAGTGTTAAAAGTTTATAATTCTAAAGCTTTTGTGATACCGATGACATCCAATAGTCATGCGTTTCTAAGTGCTTATGATAAAGTCTTTAATCCTAGTGGTGTTACTCATCTTATGCGTTTAGGTAAAGTAGATGGCATGTTTAAATATTCAGTTTTATTTTTGAATGATGCTAAGTTTATCAACACAGCAAGGATCATCAATGTGCGTAGTCATATTGATACTGATAGTCCTTTATATCAGAGAGTTTTGGAAAGATTTCGTTCAATTATACAATTATGATCCATAAGTGCTAAAATATAGCTATGGATTTTAGTAGAAGACTTAGTAAAAGTGAAAAATATCTCTTAGGAGTTTCTGGCGGTAGTGATTCGATGATGCTATTAGACTTGTGTGCTAAACAAGGTTTTAATGTTGTTGTTGCTCATGTAAATTATAAACATCGTCCTACTGCTGATAGAGATGAGAATATCGTTAAAGATTATTGTGATAAGCACAATATTAAGGTTTATTGTTGTTATCCTAGTGGAGAAGAAGGCAACTTTCAAAAGTGGGCAAGAGAAGTTAGATATCAGTTTTATAAAGAAGTCTATTTAAAAGAAGACTGTGATGCTTTATTACTCGGTCATCAATTAGATGATCGTTTGGAGAACTATCTAATGGCTAAACAGAGAGGATCGGCTACTTACCATTATGGTATTAAAGAAGAGACATTCCACCACTGCATGAGGATCATTAGGCCTTTATTATCTATTAGAAAGAAAGATACATCCCTATATTGCCAAGGAAATAATATAACTTATGGTGATGATGAAAGTAATTTTACTGATGATTATCAAAGAAATAGGATCAGACATCATTTAGTTGAGTTAGCTAGTGAAAAGCAGATAGAAACTTGGATAAATGATATGGATGAATTAAATAAAGAGATTGATGAGAAGATTTTTGACATATTAACTAAGTATGATCTTGATAAACCTATAAATAGAGATGAGTTTGTACAAGAAAAAGATCCCAATTTCTTTATGCGTTATTATCTTAATCATTATTTACCTGAAGATAATTTTTCTAGTGGATTAATAGATGAGTTAGTTAAGATTGTAAATACTAGTAGTAAAAATAGTCAAATAAAATTGACTGATGATTATTTATTTATTTATGAATATGGACATTTTTATGTAATGAAAATAGTTGAGGATTATTTTTTTACTGTAAATAGCATTGAAGAAGCTAAAAAAATAGATAGCAAGTATTTTAAAATTAGTGATAAAGGTGAAAAGATCCAACAGTTATCTTTAACTGAATCTGATTTCCCGATCACTATCCGTAATAGTAGAGCCAATGATATCATTGAACTTAGATATGGTAGTAAAAAAGTCAATAGAGCTTTTATTGATAAAAAAATCAGTTATTATAAAAGAAAAAGTTTGCCTGTGGTGGAAAATAAGGACAAAAAAGTTATATTTGTGGCATTAATCGGTTGTGATAAATATCATTTTTCTATAAAACCTGATATATTTGTGATAGAATAACTATATTGCATTCAGAGAGGTACGCATATGCATAAGGATTGTAAAAAGATATTAGTTACAGAAGAGCAGATCGTTGAGAGATGTAAGGAATTAGGAAAAGAGTTAACAGAAGTTTATCGTGATAACCAGCATGATGTCTTATTTGTTGGTATTTTGAAAGGTTCTATGCCTTTTATGGCTGAACTTATCAAAAGGATTGATGCTGACATTAAGATCGATTTCATCGTTGCTAAGAGTTATAGTGGTACAGAATCACAAGGTGATATCAAGATTGTTAAAGACCTAGATACATCAGTTGTTGATAGAGATATCGTATTAGTTGAAGATATCGTTGACACAGGACTTACTTTAGCTAAGATGAAAGAATTGTTATATCACAAAGGAGCTCATGATGTTAAAGTTGTTTCCTTATTAAATAAGCAATCAAGAAGAACTTGCGATATTCAAGCTGATTATGTAGGCTTTGAGATCGAAAATGAGTTCGTTATCGGTTTTGGTTTGGATTACGACCAAAAGTATCGTAACCTACCTTATATCGGCGTATTAAAAGAAGAATGTTACTAAAGGATGGTGAATTTAATTGAAAAATAAGAGATGGTTATCAGTCATACCTTATTTAATTACTGTTATACTTATCAGTAGCCTATTTTCAATGACCAAGGCAAGCAGAACTTCGACATTGACATATGGTCAATTGCAAGAAATATTAAATACTAAGCAGATCGAATCGGTTAGTTTGACGATGAATACTACTGTCATTGATATCAGTGGTATCTATACAGAGAAAGATATGCAATATACATTTATTGCTTCTATTCCAAATACTGAATCACAAACTAACGAATTAATGACTTTGTTAAATGAAAAGGTCGAGGATGGTAATATCACTGTTACTAATCCATATAAGACTAATTATCTTACAGAGTTCCTAAGTCAATTATTACCAACGATCTTACTTGTGGGATTTGTCATCTTCATGTTCAGTAAGATGAATGGTTCATCTAACAATAAGGCTTTCGAATTCTCTAAATCAAGAGCAAGACTTGAAGGCAATATCAAAGTTCGTTTCGCTGATGTTGCTGGCTGTGATGAAGAAAAAGAAGAAATGGCAGAGCTTATCGAATACTTAAAGAATCCTGACAAGTTTGCCAAGATGGGAGCTAGGATCCCTAAGGGTGTCTTAATGGTAGGTAATCCTGGTACTGGTAAGACTTTACTAGCAAAAGCTGTGGCTGGTGAAGCAGATGTACCATTCTATTCTATCTCTGGTTCTGATTTCGTTGAGATGTTTGTCGGTGTTGGTGCTAGTAGAGTTAGAGACATGTTCAAGACTGCTAAAAAGACTGCTCCATGTATCATCTTCATTGATGAGATCGATGCTGTTGGTCGTCAACGTGGCGCTGGCTTAGGCGGTGGAAATGATGAAAGAGAACAGACACTTAACCAATTACTAGTTGAAATGGATGGTATTGGTGAAAATGCCGGTATCGTTATTATCGCTGCTACTAATAGACCAGATGTACTAGATCCTGCTTTATTAAGACCTGGTAGATTTGATCGTCAGATAACTGTATCTTTACCAGATAAGAAGGGAAGAGAAGCTATCTTAAAGGTTCATGCTCGTAATAAAAAGTTAGCTAAAGATATCGATCTTAATGCTTTAGCTGGTCGTACTCCTGGATTTTCAGGTGCTGATCTTGAAAATGTATTAAATGAAGCTGCAATCATGGCTGTTAGAAATAAACATACTGAGATCAATATGGATGACTTGGATGAGGCTATTGATAGGACTATTGGTGGACCAGCTAAGAAGAGTAAGAAATATTCAGCTAAAGAAAAACATATGGTTGCTGTTCATGAAGCTGGACACTCTGTAGTTGGTTTGTTCTTAGATTCTGCTGAAGCAGTTCAAAAAGTTACTATTGTTCCTCGTGGTATCGCTGGTGGTTATAACTTGATGACACCAAAAGAAGAAACAATGTTAGCTACTAAGACTGATCTTGAAGGACAGATCACTGGTTTATTAGGTGGTCGTGTTGCTGAAGAGATGGTATTGGGTGAGATATCAACTGGTGCTAGCAATGATATTGAAAGAGCTACAAAAATTGCTCAAGCAATGGTCAGTGCTTATGGTATGAGTTCATTAGGCCCTATCCAATATTCTAAGGAAGATGGAAATGTTTTCTTAGGCAGAGATTATACAACTAACAAAGGCCATTCAGATGGCTTAGCTAGTGAGATCGATCAAGAAGTTAGAAAGATCATCAACAATGCTTATGAAAGTGCAAAAGAGATCATTAAATCTCATCGTGATGTTCTAGATAACATTGTTCGTGAACTAGAAGAATATGAGACATTGACTAAGGAAGATTTAGACAATATCGTTAAGTATGGTCATAAAAATGCACCAACTGTTGAGACTGTAAGTGAGGTAGAAACAGTTAGTGTAGATAGTGAACCTACTGAAAAAGAATAAATATTAAAAGACAGCACATTATTTGTGCTGTTTTATGAAAGGAAATGAAATATGGACATTTTAGCGAGGGGTACGGCATTAGGCGGTAATGTCAGAGTATTTTGTTGTAATACAACTCAATTAGTGCAAGAGGCAGTTACTAGACACAATTGTTTACCAACTGCAGCAGCAGCTTTAGGTAGAACTTTGTCTGTTGGCTGTATCATGGGTTCGATGTTAAAAGACAAACATGAAAAGATTGAGATCCAGATTGATGGTCAAGGTCCATTAGGTAAGATGGTCGTTGATGCTTATTGTAATGGTAAAGTCAGAGGATTTGTCACTAACCCACAAGTTGATTTTAGTAAGGAAGATCATCCAGAAAAACTAGATGTTGGCAAGGCAGTAGGTACAGATGGTGTTTTAAGAGTCATTAAAGATATGTCAATGAAACAACCATTTGTTTCAGAAGTACCTTTACAGACTGGCGAGATTGGTGATGATTTTGCTTATTACTACGCCGAAAGTGAACAGACTGCTAGTGCAGTAAGTGTTGGTGTATTAGTCAATCCTGATGGATCGATCAAAGCTGCTGGAGCTTTGCTTATCCAATTATTACCTTCAGCTACCGAGACAGAGATTGAAATGGTAGAAGATATCGTTGCTCATTTAAAGCCAATTTCTCAGACTATTGATGAAATGGGTGATCCAACAAAGGTATTAGAGGCCATATTTAATGATTATGAACAATTAGAAACTCAACCACTAAAATTTAAGTGTGAGTGCAATAAGGGTAAGTTTGCGATCATCTTAAGTCGTTTACCAAAAGAGGACTTGCAGCAGATGATCGATGAGGATCATGGCTGTGAAGTGGTATGTAAATTCTGCAATAACAAATATACTTATACAGAGGCTACTTTACAGGGATTCGTTAATGCTCATATAAAAGCTGAGCAAGAAAAACAGCAACAGGCTGAAGAAGAAAAGAAACAACAAGTGATCAATTAGTCGGTATAACAACCGACTTTTTAGACTTAGAGGTATTTGTATGGAAGATAACTTAAAGATAGGTAGTTTAACTTTAGATAATAGGATCATTGTTGGACCAATGGCAGGTATCAGTAATTATTCTTTTAGATCGATACTTAAGCAATTTGGACCAGCTCTTATCTATAGTGAGATGATCAGTGATAAAGCTATATGTTTTAACAACAAAAAGACTTTGTTGATGTGTGAAGTGCAGAAGGAAGAAAAGCCGATCGCTTTACAGCTTTTTGGCCATGATGTTGAGACAATGGTCAAAGCGGCTAAATATATGGATGAAAAGACTGATTGTGATACTATCGATATTAATATGGGCTGCCCTGTACCAAAGGTCTGTCGTAATAATGGCGGTAGTTCATTGATGTTAGATGAAGATTATGCTGCCGAGTTAGTTAGTGAGATCGTTAAAAATATCAAAAAACCATTAACGGTCAAAGTTAGAGCAGGCTGGGATCATCAACACATAAATGTCGTATCTTTAAGTGAGAAACTTTCTAAAACGGGTATCGCAGCTATTGCGGTGCATCCTCGTACACGTGCTCAATACTATAGTGGTCATTCTGATTGGGATCTAATTCGTCAAGTTAAAGAAAAAGTAGATATACCAGTTATTGGTAATGGTGATATCTTATCAATAGAAGATTATCTTAAGATGAAACAAGATACTAATTGCGATTTCTTTATGGTCTCTCGTGGCACATTAGGAGATCCTTGGTTGATTGAAAGATTAGTCCACTATGATAAATATACCGAAGTATTGGAAAAACCAAGTGAATTAGAGAAGTTAGATCAATGTTTACAACATGGTCAAAGACTTGTAGCTTTAAAGGGAGAAAAGATCGGTATCAAAGAGATGCGAGGCCATGCTTGTTGGTATATCAATGGTTTACCTTATGCTAATAAAGTGAAGGCTAAGATCAATTTTATGGATACTTATGAACAGTTTGAAAAGATCATTGAAGATTATAGGATGATGATCATCAAGGATGACTTTAGTGAATTATTAAGCAATTCTTAAAAAAGAGCGATAAGCTAGTGTGTTATAGTTTTACTGTAGAAACGGGAGGTTTTTATGAAACGAGTTTTAACGATATTGTTTATCTCTCTTTTCTTATTTAGCTCAGCTACTGGAAATGTAGTGCAAGCTCAAAATAAGAGTGTAGAGAAATTAAACAATGTAGGACAGATCGATAATAGTAATGAAAGTTATCAGATCGTATATGAAGAAGTCACTTCAAGAGTTTTCTATGGCGAAAATGGTATTGATATCATCAATGAAAATGGTACAAAACATTTTGATACTAAGTTCAAAGTCTTGAAGTTAAGCGTTGTTAATGATCTTAATGGTGATGGCTATCCAGAATTTTTAACTTATCAGGGTAGTCCTTCAAATACTGATCAGATCTTTGTTATCAATGGTCAAGATGGTTCGATCATTACTTCTTTTAGGTTGACTTATGATAGTTATGATTCTAATGGCAATAAAGTAGTATTGAATTCAAGTGTATATAAATTTATTGAACATGAGGGAAGAAACTTTATCCTTTATGATTATTCTCTTTGTGAATATGATCTTACTACTGGTGAGTTAAAGCATTCTTATGTCAATGATGATAATATCTGGGATGTAGAATTTTATAATGATCAGATCTTTTTTGTTGATCAGCTAGGTCAATTAGGTTTCTTGAATAGTGAAGATCTTTCTTTAGTAGGTAAAAGAGTAGTTTCTAATCAATATACTGTAAGCCAACCTTGGAACGAGTCGACTAAATTAACAGCTCAGATGAATTTATGGGATATTCAGATCGTTAATGATCAATTATATTTCATTTCGGAAGATGGCTATTTATATCATTATTTGATTGAAGAAGATAGCGTTGAATCTAATCCTTTAGCTATTGTTGACTCAGAGACTTTTCAGACAAGTTTAACTAATAACTATAATTATGATGGTTCTAATGTTATTCAAACAAATAGCGCTAATAGTACATTCATGAATTATAAGATCGTGGATAGTAAAGATTCTTATTTACTAATACGTTGTTATTTTTTAGATAATGAAGCAAGGTGTGATTCGGTAGACAATAGTTTCCAATGCTTTGTTTTATATAACTTAGATACAAATGAAGTTGTTTATAAATATGATTATGCTTCACAGGCTGATAGAGCATATGGTGTATTTTCTCAAAGAGTTAACGAGGAAGAAGTTAGTGATACCATAACGATTGCATTAGCTAGTGATGCAACTGAAAAGATCACTGTTTATGATTATCAGGGTCAAGTCATAACTCAAAAAGAAATGTCTTTGGGAGTTGGCGATTCTTCAACAAAGTTTAAATTCTCTTATCAAGAAGATGGTTCTTATTTCTTAGAGGGATTTAATAATGGCGCTTGTTTTATTTCTAATGATCTTAGCAAAGTCACTTATCCATTTGATAAACAAAATGCTGAGTTAGTCTCTTCTAGTAGTGATGAAATTGTTGTTAGCTATAAGCTAAATGATCAAACTCGTAAACTTGTTGCTTATCAAACAGATGGCACTACTGTTAAGTGGAGTTATGAGACTAGTGGCAATAATCATGGCATTGAGTATATGACGAAGGTTGATTATAACTTAGATGGTGTAGTTGATTATGCTCTTATCGTCAATAATTATAATTCCAAAGGTGAACAGACTGATAGTAATGTGATCATCATTAATGGTAAAGATGGCTCTAAAATAGATGATAGTAGGATCTTATTAGATAATTACTATGATGAATATGGTAGGAATCAGTATCTTTATGCTTCTATAAGTAGTATCAGTTTTGTTAAAGATTTAGATGGTGATGGCAAAAGAGAGATGTTGATACCAGATGGAGTTGTCTCTTCGAAAAACTTTAGATTAAAGGGTTCTTACAGTTCTTATTTTGAAACTAAAGGAAATATCTTTGAGATAGGTGATGCAAATGGGGATGGCTTTACAGATTATTTGACCATCTCTGATAGTAGGGTTGAATTATTCACTTCAAGGATTTCTTATACTTACAATGTTGAATATAAGAGATATGATTATTTCTCAATTGATTCCCAATATAAAAATGGCACTTATGGAGCAATATTTGAAGATATCAATGGCGATGGTGTAAAAGAGTTTGTCTTGAATTGTAAAAATGAGAAAGGCTATCAAGTATTCAATGTATATAACGGAGCTAATCTAAATTTCATGTATACTTTATGTTCAAATGGAGTTTCTGATTATGAGTATTTCAAAGTACTTGATATTGATGTCAATGGTGATGGATATAAGGAGATCTTTAATTATTCTGGTTCAACTGGTCTTTATGCACTAATCGATGGTAGTACTGGTGAGATCAAAAAGAGATTTGACTATTGGTCTAGTGAATTAGATGATAATTACGAATATGTAGTCGATACTGAAGATTACTACCATCCAGATTATTTCATTGAATTTATGATTGATGCTAGTGAGAGCGGAAATATCATCTCCTATAAGGATGTCAATGGTGATGGTCATAATGATGTAGGTATCAAGAAGAGCTATTATGATTATACTGATTGGACAAGCACAACATCGTTATTCATTTATGATAGTCAGACTTATGAATATATTGAAGAGATAGTGCTTACTAATGGTAATGACTATTCAACTAATGGAGTTGTCACTGTTAACAATACTGATGGTTATTTAGTTATCAAAAAGGATTCTAGTTTCCAATTGTATGATATGGCTAAGCAGATGGTAGTAGCCGAATATTCACTTACTGGTAGCACATTTGTATTAATAAATGATCAAACATTGTTAATGGGAGATGATAATAAAAATATCTATTTGTTAGATATTCAAAAGAGTTTTGATGTGAATAGTGATGTTCCGACTGAAAGTGATGAACATATCTTGCATTTAGATTGGACTAGTTTGCAAGAATATAGCACTATGAGTATTTATGATAATGGTAAGTTAGTTGCCTCTACTACGGGTAACGAGTATGATATCACTTTGACTGAAGGTGAGCATACTATCAGCTTATCTCTTGATGATGGTCAAGGTAAGAAAGCTAAGGAAAGTTATACAATTACGATCAGCGAACAAAAAAATCAAGATTACTATCTTGTACCGATCGCTGGAGTACTTCTAGTTGGAAGTTTGCTAGCTAATTTAGGTAGAAAAACGTATATCAATAAAAAAGGTAAGGAGGGCTTAAGCAAATGAGTGAATATTGCATCGAATTAGATCACATCACGAAAAAGTTCGGTAATTTTACAGCAGTTGATGATCTCTCTTTAAAACTTGTCCCTGGTAAGGTTTATGGTATTGTTGGACCAAATGGTGCTGGTAAGTCAACGACGATGGCTACGATCATGGGATCAATCCAAGCTACCAAGGGTGCTGGATTAGTAATGGGCTATCCTTTAGGAAGCAAGCAAGCATTACAACAATTAGGTTATTCACCAGAATTTACTAGTTTCTACCTTGATATGAGCTGTATTGAATATTTGTGGTACATGGGTACTTTGGGTGGCCTTTCTAGTGAAGAAGCATCCCAAAAGGCAATTGAACTTATCAAAAAGTTTGGCTTACAAGATCATGCATATAAGAAAGTCAGTAAGTTCTCTACTGGTATGAAAAAGAAAGTTTCTCTAGCTCAAGCAATGATCCATGATCCAAAGATCTTGTTACTTGATGAGCCTACAGCTAATCTAGATCCAACAAGTAGGATGGAGATATTAGATACTGTCCGTAGTATGGTCAATGAAAGAAAACTAACTGTACTTATCAGTTCTCACGTTTTAACTGAGTTAGAGACCGTTATCGATCATGTCATCATGATCAATCATGGTAAGATCATCATGGATGAAGAGATCCATTCTGCTCAAGAAAAGTTCAAACAAGGCATCATCGTTGTTAATAGTTCGGATAATAATTTATTATTAGAAAAATTAGCTGATAAATATTCATATGAGCAAGAAGAGGGTAACCTACGTTTCCATACTTCAGAGTCTGTTGCTTTAAAGAAGGACATTGTTAAGGTCATTTATGAAAATGATTTGACTTTAAATAAGATGGATGAAGAGTTCTTATCATTAGATTCTTTATACAAGCAAGCCTTGAAAGGAGAAAATCAATGAAAAATATATTCTTTAGGACATTAGAGACAACAGTTAAAAAGATAAACATCATCATAGCGATCGTTGTTGGTGGCTTTGTTGGCTGGCTGATAACAAAAACTGGTTCATACTATAGTGGTGTTGTTTATGAAAATTGTTTAAGTGATTTATTGTTATATCAACATTTGTTTATCTTCTTTGGTTTGAACGGCGTGGTACTTATATGCTTTATCGCGGGTAATACTTCAGGACTTATCGCAAGTGAAGTTCATGAAGGAACATTTAAATTATTAGCTGCTAAACCTAATAGTAGATCAACGATCCTTTTAGGTAAGATATTAGGAAATGTAGTTGGCTTGATAATGTTAATGGCATTGATGTTATTGTCTTATTATAGTGCGATCGTACTTGTCAATAATATCGATGGTAACATCATCAAAGATCTTGTAGCTTATTTGCCTTCTTATTTAATATATGGACTAATTGTGATCATTACCTATTCTTCTATTGGTACATTATTAAGTTGTGTTTGTAAGAAAAAGATCACAGCGCTATTACCAGTATTGGTACTAATGATCATTGCGATGGGCTTCTTTCCAATATTTAGGTTGATCACTTTATTAAATGGAACAGTAATTCCTAAAGCAATCAGTTATGTTGATCTAAATTATCAATTGGCATTGTTATTCAAACAATGTGTTTCAATAGTAGGTGATATCAAGGCTAGTCAGTTATATGGCTATCTGACTAATCTGTTTACTCAACAAACGATAGATATTGATATTAGTGGTAGTTCATCAACAATCTGGATGGCAAATAACACTTTATCTTCTTCACTTGTTCTAGTTGTTTATATGTTGATTTCAGCGATTTGTTACTACTTTTCGTTTGTGATCATCAAGAAAAAAGATATTTAAGGTCGTCAATTCGGCCTTTTCTTTTTGAAAGTGTTTTCAAAAAGAAAACAAAAAGTGAAAAAAGTTTTAATAAATATGTAAACTCATTGACATTGTGAAATTAATGTGAAAAAATAGTTAAGAAGCAGAGTTGTAAAACTCTTAGGAAGGGAAGAAAAGATGAAAAACATTAAAAAAATTACTGTTTGTCTATTAGTTCTTTCATTTGTATTGACATTGACAGGATGCGGTAATAAGCATGACAAGTCATATGTTGACGATACTGCAACATATACTTATCGTTTGGCTACTGATTCATTACCTACATCTTGGAACAACCATACTTATCAGTCAAATGACGCTACTGATGTATTAGATTACACAGAAGATGGTTTGTATACATTCGATTACAATGATACTAAAGACGGATATCAGATCGTTCCTAGCATGGCTAGTGCTATGCCAAAGGATGTAACTAGTGATTACGTTGGACAATATGGCATCACTGAAGAAAGTGAAAGCCAAGTTTACGAGATCGCATTAAAGGATTGGTTAAAGTTTGATAATGGTGACCCTATCACTGCTAACGACTTTGTCAAGTCTGCTCAATTATTGTTGAGCCCAGAAGCTGCTAACTACAGAGCTGATAACTTCTATGCTGGAAACTTATGCGTTTACGGTGCAGAGGCTTATGTTAAGCAAGGTGCTTACTCATTAGGTGATTTCGTTTCTGCAGCTATGGGTGAAGATGAATATGTTAATCCTAGTGAATTCACTACTGATAGTGAAGGCTACTTACAAGTTAACGGTGCTGACATCGTTCTTGATTTGACAAGTGGTGGAAATTGGGGTAGCAATGGTTTACAAGACTACTATGATTATGGTTATTTAACTGATGATGTATTCTCTCCATTAGCTAATGCTGCTGATGAGAATGGTCAAGTTAAGTTAACTGCTGAAACATTAACTGCTTTACAGAACTGTATCGCTGTATTACATGGTTATGCTACTGTTGATGAATATGCTGCAGCTAGTGGCGACTATGCATACCAAGAATTTGAGGAAATGGCTTACTTAGGTAAGACTTGGGAAGAATATTCTTGGGATAACGTTGGTTATTTCGCTAAAGACGACTATACATTAGTAATCGTATTAACTAAGCCTTTATCTGGATTCTATTTGAATTACTCATTATCTGGTAACATGAACTTAGTTCATAATACTACTTATGAAAACTGCATCAGCACTGATGGTGGTGTTTATAGTAACTCTTATGGTACTTCAGTTGAAACTTATGTTGGTTATGGACCATACAGATTAACAACTTATGTTGATGGTTCAGAATTAGCATTCGAAAGAAATGAATACTGGCATGGTTATTATGAAGAAGACAAAGCTGGTCAATATCAGACTACTAACATTTCAATCAAGCAAGTTGCTGAAGCAGCTACTCGTTTAGAGATGTTCTTAAAGGGTGAATTGGATTCTTATGGATTACAATCAACGGATATGGCTGACTACCAAGGTAGTGATTTCACTTACTACACTGAAGGTGATTCTACTTGGTTCATCGCTTTAAACCCAGATGTTGATGGTTTAAAGACTGCTGAAGACAATGCTACTCCTGCTACAGCTGGTAACGTTGTTGTTAAGAGAGTATTAGCTATTAAAGATTTCCGTAAAGCATTATCATTCTCAGTTGACCGTGCTGCTTATGAATTAGCTCTTGATCCAACTGGTTCTCCAGCTAAGGCATTATATGGTAACATGATCATTTCAGATCCAGATAACGGAACTACTTACAGATCTACTGATCAAGCTAAGCAAGTTATCGTTGATTTCTGGGGCTTAACTGATGAAATCGGTGATGGTAAAGAATATGCTACAGTTGATGATGCTATCGCTTCAATCACTGGTTACGACTTAGAGGGTGCTAAGACATTATTCGATTCAGCTTATGATCAAGCTGTTGAAGCTGGCTACATCCCATCTGGCGACAATTGGGAAGTTCAGATCGTAATTGGTTTACCTGGTTCTGGTTCAAGTGCTTACTATAACAATGGTTATGTATTATTAAGCAAAGTTTGGACAGAAGCAGTTGAAGGAACTAAGTTCGAAGGCCACCTTGTATTCTCACAATCTCAGCCTTTAGGTTCTACAAGCTTCTCTGATTACTTAAAGAATAACACTATCGACTTATTGTTCGGTGTTGGTTGGACTGGTTCAGCATTAGATCCATATAGCTTGATCCAAGCTTATGTTGATTCTAACTATCAATATGACCCATCTTGGGATACAACTACTACTGATTTAACAATCGAGATCAATGGTAAGAACTTAACTGCTACAGTTTATGACTGGTACTTAGCATTATCTGGTGAGACTATCACAGCTACAGTTGAAGGTGGTAGTGAAACTGAAGAGATCACTGCTGGTACAAGTGCAGATGCTACATTACGTCTTGACATCTTAGCTGGTATCGAAGGTGCTGTATTACAACAATACGACATGATCCCAGTTGGATTACAAGCATCAGCTTCATTAAAGGGTATGAGAGTTAACTACTATACTGAAGAGTATGTATACGGTATGGGCCGTGGTGGAATCCAATACTACACATACGCTATGAACGATGATGAGTGGTCAAGTTACGTTGCTGAACAAGGCGGAACTTTGGATTACAAATAGGCCGTTAGGTTTACAACATTAAGACTTTAAAGGTGTGACTTATATGAGTTGCACCTTTTTGCTTATAAAGTAGAGGCACATTTTCAATGATTTTCATTGTAAAATTGTGAAAATTAATGAAAAATTAATGCTTTTTTAATATACGCTTCTTATTTATTTTACATAAAGTATGAAATCTTTGTTATAATAATAAATGCGACAATTGAATTTGTATTTTTTTGGTGCAACCGTAATTATAGAAAGAGGTAAGAGATATGTATTTGTTTAAGTATATATTGAAACGTATCGTATTGATGCTCTTTACTTTTTTAGTCATCATTACTTTATGTTTCATATTTATTAAACTATTGCCAAATATCCCTGCTGAACAATTTGGTAAGGATATGGCTTTGATCATGCAACGTAGGGAACTACTTGGTTATGATCTTCCTATCATGGAGCAATATTGGCGTTTCTGGAAATATGCTTTCCAAGGCTACTTTGGAACTAGTGAAGTATTGTATATTGGTCAGGATGTTTGGAAAGTCTTTGTTCAAAAGATCCCATTCACTGTAGCAGTTAACGTTTACTCTATTATCATTTCAATCCCATTAGGATTGATCTTAGGTATCATTGCTGCTTTAAAGAAAAATACTTGGATCGACCACTTGATCTCAACTGGAGTCATGGTCATTGTTTCTGTTCCATCCTTTATTTATGCCTTCTTGGTACAATATGTTTTGTATTTCAAGTTGGGCTGGTCATCAGCAACGATGAATGCTACCCAAGGTGCATTTAGCTGGGTAGGCTTTACTTCAATGATACCAGCTATATTGTCTATGTCATTTGGTACTATTGCGGGATTTGCTCGTTATACTCGTGCTGAGTTGACTGAGGTATTGACTAGTGAGTTTATGTTACTTGCTCGTACTAAAGGATTGACTAAGGGACAAGCTACAGTAAGACATGCTATGCGTAATGCGATGGTTCCTATTTTCCCAATGATCTTAGGAGAATTTGTATCTATCATGTCTGGTTCACTTATCATTGAACAGATGTTCTCTATCCCAGGTGTTGGTAAATTATATGTAAGTTCTATTCAAGCAACGCCACCTGATTATAACTTCTTTATGTTGTTATCTGCTTTCTATACTTTGATCGGTCTTGCTGCCGGAATTGTTATTGATATTAGTTATAGTATCATTGACCCAAGGATCAGAATGGGGGCTAAGTAATTATGGATGAAAAAGATTTAATGAATATTTCAAAAGATAAATTTGAATTAGCCAATCGTACAGATATGCACGATCAAAAGTTTGATACTAAAGCTGTTGGTTATTTTGCTGATGCTTGGAGCCGTTTCAGAAAGAATAAATCTTCTGTAGTTGCTGCTTGGATCATCTTGCTATTGGTTTTATATTCAATCGTTGGTCCTTATTTCTGTAATAAGACTTATACGGATAGTTATGCTAAAGATAATGTTGTCATGCGTTATCAATATCTATTACCAAAGATCAAGTTCTTAGAAGGAACTGGTATTTGGGACGGAACCCAAGTTAAAGATGTTTCTCAAAACCAATATTATCGTTTACTTGCTGCTCAAGAAGAGACAGGTAATCAAGTAATCGTTAAAGTCATTGAAGAATATACAAAGGATGATATTTTCCGTGGCAAACAAAAAATGTATAAAGTAAGAATCGATTCTTACGCTAATATCAATACATTTAGCGTCACATTGACTTCTGCTCAATATCAAGCTTTACAAGATTGGCAAGATGAAAACAATCTACAAGTCATCTTACCAAGAACTGATGTAAGTGTTGCTGGTGGGGATAATAACATTTGGTATGTTTGTGATCAAAAGGGTAATCCTGAATTTGATGCAAATGGTGATTTCATTGCTTCTTACTATACTTTAGGAGAAGATGATTATCATTCATTAAGACTAGAAAATGATCCATACAATAGCGGTGATAGAGAGACTTATTGGCGTTATGCTCAAAAGTCTGGTACTGCTAGTAGTGGTTATAACTATACAGTCAGAGTAAATGCTTATAACTATTTCATTTATAAGTATGGTTTTGAACCTTCATTTATCTTTGGTACAGATACTAATGGTTATGATGTCTTCTCAAGACTTGCTTCTGGTGCTCGTTTCTCATTTATCTTAGCAATCTTAGTATCAGCTATCAACTTGACTATCGGTACTATCTATGGAGCAATTGAGGGTTATTATGGTGGAGCTACAGATATCATCATGGAACGTATCTCTGATATCTTATCTGGTATTCCATTTATGGTTGTTACTGTATTATTCCAGTTGCACTTGTCGGGCAAAGTTGGAACTGTACCATCGCTAATATATGCGTTTGTCTTGACTGGTTGGATCGGTATGGCATCCCGAGTCAGAATGCAGTTCTATCGTTTTAAGAATCAAGAGTATGTTTTAGCTGCTAGGACTTTAGGTGCTAGTGACTGGAGCATCATGTTTAAACATATCTTCCCTAATAGCTTAGGTACGATCATCACAGGATCTATCTTAGTTATTCCAGGAGTTATCTATTCTGAAACATCATTGACTTACTTAGGCATCATCAACCTTGATAGTCCAACAATGTCATCTGTTGGTTCAATGTTGTCTAATGGTCAATCAGTCATGTCAAGTTATCCACATGTTGTCTTATTCCCAGCATTGTTCATTGCATTACTAGAGATTTCATTCAACTTGTTCGGTAATGGTTTACGTGATGCATTTAACCCATCTCTAAGAGGAAGTGAGGACTAGTTTATGGAAAAAAAGTTAGAAGTTAAAAATTTAAAGATATCTTTCCGTACACAAGCTGGTATCTTACAGGCAGTTAGAAATGTTAGCTTTGATCTTTATAAAGGTGAGACTTTAGCTATTGTTGGTGAGTCTGGTTCTGGTAAATCAGTAACTAATCGAGCTATCATGGGTATCTTAGCTAATAATGGTATCATTGAAGGTGGTCAGATCTTCTATGATGGACAAGATTTAGTCCGTATTTCTGAAGAAGATTTCCATAAGTTACGTGGTGATAAGATTGCGATGATCTTCCAAGATCCAATGTCTTCATTAAATCCTATCATGAAG
This sequence comes from Anaerovoracaceae bacterium, assembly GCA_963606005.1. Lineage (GTDB taxonomy): Bacteria > Bacillota_I > Bacilli_A > Erysipelotrichales > Erysipelotrichaceae > UBA1783. The sequence continues at coordinate 45,463 of CAVCVO010000029.1, read as the reverse complement.
ATCGGTAAACAATTAACTGAGGCAATGTTACTTAAAAATTCAGCTAGTCGTCGTAATGCTAGACACTTATTTAATGATAAATTAGCTTTATTAAATAAGAATATGGATGAAGTGTCTAATGGTGATACTACTGAAATTGCTGCTAATAAAGAAGATTGTAAGACATTTGATGATTTCTGCATTAAGTCAACTAAATTAAATGCTGGTTATGATACTATTCATAATGAGGCAATGGAATTAAAAGTTGATGTCGATAGTTTTGTTTTCCTAGTTGAAAAGAAACAAAATGTTAACTGCAAGAAAGAATTGTCTAATTTCATCAAGAGGATCGATAAGACTATTAGCCCTTGGGTAGTAGTTAATGATGAAAAACTACAGACTGTAAAGACTAACTTACAAAATGAATTAGCTAAGATTGAAAAAAATGTCTTACCAGAAAATACTTTAGAAGACTTAAAGAGCTTATCTAGTATTTTAGATGAAGCAATCAATAAGACAGAGCCAGATTTCTTCTCACTTGGTTACTATACAATGAAGCAGCCAGAAAAGAATATCGATGATATCCCAGTTGATGAATTAAATAAATTGGCTTATGACTATCTAAATAGTGGCTTTATGAATGGTTTCGCTGAAAAGGGAGCTAAGGCTATTAGTCATAGTCATAAAGTATCAATGGGTAAAAAAGAAAACTTAAAAGCTGAGATCAATTCGGCTATTGACTATTTCAAGTCAGGCAATATTGAAGAAAAAGCATCTCACGAATTAGTTAAGAGTTTATCTAATAAGGTAAATGATGCTATCGATAGACTTGAAGTTGTTAAAAATAGTACAGAATATACATTCGCAACTAGTTTCAAAACAGCTGTCACAGGTTATTTTGATGGGTTAAGACACAACGTTGAAGAAGAAAAACGTTTTGCTAAGCAAACTGCTAAACATGATAAATTAGTTGCTAAAGGTAAAAAGGTTGATTGGAAAGTTGCTCCAAAGGTAGTCTTTGATAAGGAATTAGGTATTGAAAATATCTGCTCTATCTTAGAAAACTTATTACATAGTTATGAGAAAGACTTTGAAAATGAGTCAAGTTTCTCCGCAACTGATAAGATGGAAAGTTTAGTCATCTACTTTAAAGAACAAGCTAAAGCCTTAGTACATAAGATCACTAAAAAGACAGCAAAGGCAAGAGCTTTGAAGTTATTAGAAGAAGTAGGTATTCCTGAGCCAACTATCAGATATAACCAATATCCATTTGAGTTCTCAGGTGGTATGAGACAGAGAATAGTAATCGCTATCGCATTAGCAGCTGATCCAGATATCCTTATCTGTGATGAGCCTACTACAGCTCTTGATGTTACGATCCAAGCTCAGATACTAGAACTTATCAACAAGTTAAAGAAAGAAAGAAACTTGTCAGTCATCTTTATCACTCACAACTTAGGTGTTGTTGCTAATATGGCTGATAGGATCGCTGTTATGTATGCTGGTAAGATCGTAGAAGAAGGTACAGCTGATGAGATCTTCTATGATCCTAGACATCCATACACTTGGGCATTATTATCTTCTATGCCTGATCTAGATACTAAAGATAAACTTGAGGCAATCCCAGGTACTCCACCTAACTTGATCTATCCACCAGTAGGTGATGCATTTGCTCCAAGAAATAAATATGCATTAAAGATAGACTTTGAGATGCAACCACCGATGTTTGAGATAACTAAGACTCATCATGCAGCTACTTGGTTATTACATCCAAATGCACCAAAGATTGAACCACCAAAGATCGTTACAGATCGTATTGAAAGAATGAGAAAAAAGGAGGCTGAACAGAATGGACAACAACAATAAAGAAGTATTATTGTCAGTACAACATCTTGAGCAGTTCTTCAAGATGGGTAAGGAACAGTTAAAAGCTGTTAATGATGTCAGCTTCGATATCTATAAAGGCGAAGTATTTGGCTTAGTAGGTGAGTCTGGCTGTGGTAAGACTACAACTGGTCGTTCTATCATCCGTCTTTATGACATTACAGGTGGATCAGTATATTTTAAAGGTCAAAGGATTGCGGCTGGTACAAGAAGTTATCGTCAAGCAATTGAAGATGAAAAGATAGCTTTAAAGGAAGATCTAGCAAAGCTTACTACTGATGCTGAAAAACAAGCACGTAAACAACAAAGTGAAAAACTCATTAATGAGATGAAGCAAGAGATCGCTTCTGCTAAAAATGATCATAAGAACTGCAATAAGATCTATTCAGAAAAGATGGTCAAAGAAATCGAGGCAAAGTATGAAAAATTACTTGCTGAACCTAATGCTAATAAAGATGAGTTACTAAAGAGTAAAAAAGAAGAGATTACAAAAGCTAAAAATGAAAAATTAAGTAATAAGATACAGATGATCTTCCAAGATCCTATCGCTTCTTTGGATCCTCGTATGACGGTTAAAGAGACTATTGCTGAAGGTTTAAAGATCAGAGGCATCAAAGACAAAGATTATATCGATCAAGAAGTTTACAAAGTACTTGATAAAGTAGGACTTGTAAGTGAACACGCTTCTCGTTATCCACACGAATTCTCAGGTGGACAAAGGCAGCGTATTGGTATTGCAAGAGCTATAGTTCTAAATCCTGATTTAATCATTGCTGATGAGCCTATCAGTGCTCTAGATGTTTCAATTCAAGCTCAGATCATCAACTTACTAAATGATCTAAGAAAAGAATTAGGCTTAACTATTTTGTTCATTGCCCATGACTTATCAGTAGTTAAATATTTCTCTGATAGGATCGGTGTTATGTATTATGGTAATTTGGTTGAGTTAGCTACTTCTGATGAACTATTTGCTCATCCAATGCATCCTTATACTAGAGCACTATTAAGTGCTATCCCATTACCTGATCCACATATTGAGAAGAACAGAAAGAGGATCGTTTATAATCCATTAGCAGATCATGATTATAGCCAACAACAACCTACATTCCGTGAGGTATGTCCTGGTCACTTTGTTAAGTGTAATGATGAAGAAGAAGAAAGATATAAAAAGGAATTCAATCTGTGAAAAAAGAAACTAAGATAGCATTAGTTAAGTATTCTGTTACTATCGTCTTGTCAGCTCTTGTTACTTACTTATTTGTTAAAGATCAAGATACAAGTACGAAAGTAAAATTATATCATTCACTCTGTGATGGTTTCTTTATACCAGGGGTCATGTTAGCTTGTATGGGTACATTATGCTTTTTGGCTAATACTGGTAGCTTTGATGGTATTGGTTGGGCTTTAAACTTTACCTTTAAGACTTTGATACCTTTTGGTAGATTAAAGAAGCAACAGAAATATGGTGATTATGTTGAAAAGAGAAGAGCTAATCCGATTAAAGGTTATTATTTCTTACTTCATGTAGGGATTGTTGATATTGGCATTGCTCTAGTATTTTTAGCATTATTCCACAGTGTATATTAAGCAAGTGTTAGCTCACTTGCTTTTTACATGGTGAAAAAGTACTAGTTTTTTTCGTAATTTACCGAAAAAACATAGTACTCTGAGTCAAAAAAAGTTGACTTAAAGTTTACTCTAAGTGATAAAGTAAAAAAGTAGTAAATATAGGAGGGATTAAGGTGAACAAACCGTATATTATCTGTCATATGATGACATCAGTTGATGGACGAATCGATTGTGCAATGACTACACATTTACCAGGAGAAGAGTATTATTCAACTTTAGAAGAATTAGATGTTGATACTCACTTATCAGGAAGGGTCACTGCTCAAATGGAGATGTCTTTGCCTGGTATATTTGAAAGTAGTAGTTATACACCATTAAATGAAGAAGCATATTCTATGGTAGAAAATAGTAATGGTTATGAAGTCATAGTTGATACTAAAGGAACATTATTATGGCATGAAGCAAATTTAGATGGTAAAGGATTAGTTATCCTGACTAGTGAAAAAGTAAGTAAAGAATATCTTAGTTATCTTGATAGTTTAAAGATATCTTGGATCGCTACAGGCAAGGAAAAGATAGATTTAGTAAAAGCTTGTGACTATTTAGCAAATAAGTTTAACGTAAAGAGAATGGCAGTAGTAGGTGGAGGTCATATCAATGCTGCATTTTTAAAAGCAGGTTTATTAGATGAAGTTAGTATTCTAATAGGAGCAGGCATTGATGGTAGAGGCAATATGACAGCTGTTTTTGATGGCTTAGAACAAGATCAACTAGTGACTCAATTAAAACTAATGAGTGTTCAACAGTATGAAAGTGATGCTGTATGGTTGAGATATCTAGTTAAAAAGTATATCTAATATTTCTTACTTAACTTGTAAATCGAAATGACTAAACACAAATTAGTGCAATGTAATAGTCAATAAATTAATTTTTGTTAATAGTTAATGGAGTATTTTTTTATGTGTGAAATTAGTCGTTTAGATTATGTCGGATTACTTTTATTGCTATTGCAAAGTTCTGCCGGGTTTTATGAATTTTAAATTTATTTAATTTTTCCGATCTTTTATTTAATCATAGTGCTATAATGAAAGCGCAATCAATGCGGTTTATTGCAAAAAAGTATAATTGAATGAAAGGAGTAAATAAAGTATGAAGAGGTCAATTATATTAGTGGTTTTATTACTTTTATTCATTGTCGGCTTTGACAATGATGTTGATGTTACTGCCGGTAGCTTTACACAAAGTATGACAGTCAGCGTTTCTTCTAGAGACAATTATAGACAAAGGACACAAGGAGGGACTGTGCCTTTAAGCGTCAAGTTAGACGCAACTAGCGAAAGTAGGGGTAATAAATATGTTCAGTATGCTGCAATTAATTATAGCGATGAACAGGCGGTAAGTGATTGGGTAAGAGTGTATGAATCCGGAGTTAAGAAAAACGCTAATTTTGCTGATTCCTGGGGCTTCTCTTGCTGCTATGCAGGTGATGAAATATTTGTTAGATGGAAAAATTCAACTAACTTTTATTGGAATACTTATACTGTTTATGGGACGGTATGGTATTACTAAAGGTGAATTAAGTAATTAATGAAGGGATGTCAATCCCTTCTTGTTGTTTGAGGTGTAATAATTTATGTTAGATTTAAAAATATTATATAAAAGAGATAAATTATCCAAAATTGTTTTGACTGAAACAGTAGTGATAACAGTAGTTTCCATAATTCAGTTTTGTGGAATATATCCAGAATATGGGGGCTCTAAATATGATCTGTTCTTTCTTTTTAGTGATAAAACAGTTGCTTATAGTTTTGTGATGTTATTGATCATACCGATAATAGGTTCATTACCTTATAGTGATAGTTATTTTGTTGAAAACAACTTAAGATATAACATTATTAGTAAAGTTGGGAAGAAAAAATATTATTTTTCAAAATATTTAACTTGCTTTATTACAGGATTTTTAAATTGTTTATTTGTATTTGAACTTGCATATTTATTTCAAATATTAGCGATAAATATTAATGGAAATGTTTATTGTTCAAATGGTGCATTAAACTTTGATTTCTTGTTTCCTGAGAGTTATAAAGTCTACTTTTCTAATATGATAATAAATCATCCATATTTATTAGTACAAATAGATATATTATTTATTTGCTTGTTTTCTGGTACTTGTGGATGCTTATCGTATGCGTTGTCGCAAGTAATATCAATAAAGGGTCTAGTTTATGTGAATAGTTTTTTAGTAACATTTTCAATAAGCTTTATTTTACAGTATGTGGGAATGATTGGCTTTTTGTTAGCTTATTTTAATGTTTTTAGGTTTAGTACAAGCCTAATTGAAACTTACCCAAGAGACTTGACTATAGTAGTCATCTGTATATTGTGGATAGTTTTTAATGTCATATTAACAACGATAATTCAATTGGTGGTTGATCTTAAAAATGAGTAAAAAATATGTAGATTTAACTCTTGTAATATGTATTTTAATCTCTGTAATAAAGATATTGATTAGTCCAATCATGATCTTTTATCTATATCAAGTATTTTATCTTTCTGTTATTCCCATATTTTATATAGTTGTAGAAACAATATATTTAAGTAATGATGTATCAGATTATTATAAAAGATCATTACTATTATTTATATCATTGTTTTTGCCGATGATTGTACTATCTATTTTTAATATAAGGATTTATGGTTTGATACAAGTATCATCTATGGTAGCAACACTTGTTATGTATTATGTGTTATTAACACTACTGCTTAAAAATACCCATAAAATGATCGGAGAGAGTCTTGGATGTATCATCTGTGTTATTTTATCTCTTTTGATATTCGTATTTATCTATACTAATGCTTTAGACCTAAGAAGTTATCTAATCTATATTGTAGTAAGTGATCTTGCATTGATCGTGATAGATATATTTCTAGAAAAGAGGGCTTATGAAAAAGGATGACACATTAAAGATAGTAGTAGTGATAGCTTATGTTGTTACTTTATTGATACAACAAAATCAGTTATATGATGTAACAGATTGTTATGACTTGTTTCTTATTCCAAGATTTATCTATGAGATAAGTTTAAAAGAGGTGATAGTGATCCTTATTGGTTGGCTAATAGAGAAATTAATAGTGTGGGTCTATTGTTACAAGTATCTAGAAAGATTTATTGATGATAATGGTATCTATATTTTAGTAAGAGCTAGAAGTAATAGTTATCTTTACTTCTATATTCAAAGGATGTTGTTATCTAAGGCGAGTATATTTGTGATAATTAAGTTAGTTGTTTGCTTTGCTAGATCTGTTAGATTGTCGTTAGGAGCAATATCACTTTTCGTGTTATTGATATTCATATTTGAGAATGTAGCTTTATTACTATATCTAGCAAGTAATGATAAAAGAGCTTTAGCTATAAGTATTATCATCTTTTTAGCTTTGATAGTAGGTATCCATCAAGTTGTTTATAGTTATTCTTTACAAGATTATATGTATAGTTTAACTACATTGATAGTTATTTGTTTATTGTATGTGATCATATCGATCATTGATATAGTTGCCTTAAGAAGGAAGGAGTATTAGTCATGAATGAGTTAAAGATAATTAATATTTACAAAAATTTTGGCAAGAAAGAAGTATTGAAAGATATCAGTTTAGATGTCTGTGGTGGTCAGATAGTGGGACTAGTAGGAGAGAATGGTTGTGGTAAAACAGTCTTAATGAAGATCATCATTGGTTTAATGAAAGCAAGTAAGGGGGAGGTAATCTATAATGGTAAACAATTAAAAACTGATATGGATTATCTTGATTCAGTTGGTTTTATCATTGAGAATCCTTCTTTCTTTGGTGAATTAAGCGGTTATGAGAATTTAAAATTATTAGCTGATATAAAAAAGAAGATAGGTGATAAAGAAATCTTATCTTGGTTAGAAAAAGTGGGATTAAAGGATATTAGCTATAAGGTGGACGATTATTCTTTAGGAATGAAACAAAGACTTGCTTTAGCACAAGCGTTAATGGAAGATGAAGAAGTGCTGATATTAGATGAACCAACTAATTCTTTGGATGAAGAAGGCGTTGAACTATTTCACAGTTTACTTAAACAGCAGAAAGAAAAAAGAAAGATCATAATAATTTCATCTCACAATAAATATGACATTGAACAATTAGCTGATGAAGTATACAGGATCAAGGAAGGAAAGATGTATCGTGAAAAATAGACATTATAAGTATTGGTCACTTACTTTAATCGTGATCATTGTTGCTTCCGTATTCTTATATTCACAAAGGAAAAGAGCATTAGACTATGAGAGTTTACTAACTAATGCTGAATATGATCTAAGAAATCCGGTTAGTACAGTAGAGATGATAATCGGAGAAGTAAATGATTATGATAAGTTTAATGATTACTATATAGAAGATTACAATGATCTTTGCGAATGTTCACAAGAGATATTGTTGGTAAAAGTAAATGAGAATGAAGCTATTGGTAATAGTATTTATGCACATTGTACTATTGAAAAAGTAGTTAAAAGTAGTAATGAACTTGATGAAAATGACGAAATAACAATAGCTCAAATGTTGGAAGTGCGCGCTAATGTAACAGAAAATAACAAGTACCATATCGATGAAAATGAAACTGTTAGATTGTTGATGTATTCGCCAATTATTGATATGAAAAAAGATGGAGAGTATATCGTATTTCTAAATAAGGTTGAAGGAATTGATGATTTGTATAGGCAATCTTCATCACTATATGGGATAGTGCCTTTAAAGAGCAAGATATCCATATTATTGATGGAAGTAAATGATAATGATTTTACAGCGCCATTATCAAAAAAATATGATTATATTGCTAAGATAAATGAGACGTTTGATATTGAAAATATAAGTGATAAATCTAAAATAGATACTGCTGTAAGTTTGGCAGAGAATTATTGGGAAAGATATGAAAAGATATGTTCAAATGCTTTACAACAGTTTGATGTCAAAGTGAGCTTTGAAGTAATTGATTGAATAAAATCAAAGTACTATGTAATTCCGAAGTTTACTGAAAAACATAGTACTATATTAACAAGCAAAACAAGACAATAACATAATTGAATCTAATAAAGCTTTCTTGAATTAATTCAAGGAGTTTTTTTGGCTTAAAAGAAAACAAGCTAGTGGCTTGCTTCTTTAAGGGATAAATATATTTGAATAGAAAGGGATATATAGTAACAAGCATTTCTTTCAGCTTGTGACAATATGATAACAAGAGATTATCTGCAAATAATCAAACTTGTATGTGGAAATGCGTGAAATGGTTTGAAGTACTTCAAAAAGACTTTGAAGTAAACTTTGAAGTAAGTTTTGAAGTGATTTGAAGCAAAAAGAAAAACAGGTAATCGCCTGTTCTCTTTTGGGGGATAAAATATAATTTGAAATAGAAAGGATATATATGAACAAGCATTTCATCTGCTTGCAGATATATAGTACTAAATAATTGTCATCAAATTATCGTAGATGTATGTGAAAATGTGTGAAAATATTTTCATAGCGTTTTCATTGGATAAAAAAAGATATCGATTTCTCGATATCTTGCGTGATGCTATTCTATGCTCCAAAGATCAAATGGATATAAGTCGTCTTCTTTGTATTGAGTGATCTTGTTAGTTACTGCTTCTTTATCTTGTGGATAAGTTACGCCAAACCATTGAGCATCTGTTGACATTACTTTGACTTTGATGTCACCTTTTTCAACAACGGTAGCAATGCTTGTTGGAATTACTAACTCTGACTTAGGAACATTGATCTTTTCTTGTAAGAATTTAACGAAATCTTCTTGAAGATATTGGTAGACTGCTGGAGTGAATCCCCAGAAGTTCATTGAGCATACACCATCTTCTAATTCAACTTCACTGCCATCGGCTTCAACTGAATATGGCTTACCGTTTTTAGCAATGATCTTTTGAATCTCAACGATCTTTTCTAGGTTGCCATCTTGATCTTTTTTACAGATAGCACGTGTTACTGATCCATTGTCTGTTAAAGTCTTGGTTAATTGATAACCGACCATACCAAATAGGTTATCGCTTACTTCATTCTTTAGAAAATCATACATGATCTTATATGATTGCTTGCCATAGAAGTCATCAGCATTGATGACCATAAATGGTCCATCGATATAAGGCTTAGTTGCTAGTAAGGCTTGTACTGTTCCCCAAGGCTTTGTTCTTTCGGCTGGACAAGTGAAACCTTCTGGAAGATCATTAAGATTCTGATAAGCGTAAACTACTTCCATAAATGGACGTACTTTGTTGGCGATATGTTCGTCAAATAATAATTCATGTTCCTTACGGATGATTAAGACTAATTTTCTGAAACCAGCTTGATAGGCATCGAAGATGGAGAAATCTATAATACTTTCACCGTTATTTCCAACGGTATCTATTTGTTTAAGTCCACCGTATCTACTTCCTAATCCGGCTGCTAAAATTACTAATACTGGCTCTTTCATTTATTTACTCCTTTTTTTATTAAATATATTTTACTAATGTTTAGAATATTTCGCAATAAATATCTTGAAATGAAAGGACTTTCAATATATAATGATTACAGAAACACAGAAGGAGACGGCAATTATGAATGTATATGTAAGCGCTGTAAATGGTAGCCGCATTAGCGGGGAACTTTACCACCAAATGGTGGGCTCTTTAAATGGTAATGTGTGTTAAGATGCTTTTTTAGTTGGGCATCTTTTTTATAACTAAGATAAGGAGAACAAAACTATGGACAATCTAGAAAGACAATTCTATGAAGCCGCTTTCAACAACGGTATCTATTTGTTTAAGTCCACCGTATCTACTTCCTAATCCGGCTGCTAAAATTACTAATACTGGCTCTTTCATTTATTTACTCCTTTTTTTATTAAATATATTTTACTAATGTTTAGAATATTTCGCAATAAATATCTTGAAATGAAAGGACTTTCAATATATAATGATTACAGAAACACAGAAGGAGACGGCAATTATGAATGTATATGTAAGCGCTGTAAATGGTAGCCGCATTAGCGGGGAACTTTACCACCAAATGGTGGGCTCTTTAAATGGTAATGTGTGTTAAGATGCTTTTTTAGTTGGGCATCTTTTTTATAACTAAGATAAGGAGAACAAAACTATGGACAATCTAGAAAGACAATTCTATGAAGCCGCTTTCAACAACGATATTAATGTTGTTAAAGAGGCAATCGAAAAAGGAGTTAACGTTAATGTCGTTAACGAACAGAACCGCAGTGCATTGATGCGTTGTGCTAAACGTGGCAGGATCCAAATGACAAGATTATTATTGGATAACGGTGCTAAGACAGATTTACGTGATTATCATGAAAAGACAGCTTTAATGGGTGCATGTAAAAAAGGTTATTTAGAGGTTGCACAGATGTTATTAGAAGCTGGTACAGATGTTAATGCTTATGATTACAATAAGAACAATTCACTTATGAGAGCTAGTTTCTATGGCTTCGATGATGTTGTTAGATTATTGTTACAATATAATGCCGACCTGAACGCTCAGGATACAAAAGGCAGGACCGCTCTTATGGAAGCATGTTCAGCAGGAAATATCGCTGTAATTGATGTATTACTTTCAAGAGGTGCTGATGTTAACCTACAAGATAATATGGGTTGTACAGCTCTTATGAGAGTTGCTTATGCTGGCTTTGATGAATTAGTTAAATTATTAGTTAAGAATGGTGCTGATACTAAGATCGTTGACAAAGATGGCAGAACAGCAAAAGATTACTATGCTGAAAGAAATAATAACGAAGAAATTTTAAGTATATTGAAGTAGGAGGGTCATTATGAAAGAATATACGGGAAAATATATAAAAAATGTCGCTGTATTAGGTCATACCGGATCCGGCAAGAGTGAAGTATTGGAATCAATGTTATACAATACAAAAGTAACTGACCGTTTCGGTAAGGCTGTAGATGGCACAAGCATCATCGACTATGATGCTGAAGAAATTAAGAGAGGAATGTCAGTTTATTCATCAATCGTTCCAATCGAATGGAAGGATTATAAGATAAACTTTATCGATACACCAGGTTATCTTGACTTCGCTGGCGAGCAAGTTGCTGCTTTATCTGTTGCTGATTCAGTTATGATCGTTGTTAATGCTAAAGAAGGCGTTCAATCAGGAACAATGAAAGCTTATCGTCAAGCTGTTGCTAAGAATCTACCAGTATTCTTCTTTGTTACAAGAGTTGATGAAGAACATGCTGATTATGAAAAGACTGTTAAGGAACTTGAAAGACGTTGTAAAGCTTCACCATTAGTATTGCCTATCATTGAAAATGGTAAAGCTATTGGAACTGTAAATGTCATCACTGAGAAAGCTCATATCAATAATGAAGAAGTTGAGATCCCTGATGAATTTAAAGCACAAGTTGAAGTTGGTCACCATGAACTTTGCGAAGCTATCGCTATGACTGATGATGCTTTAACTGAAAAATTCTTGATGGAAGAACCTTTCACTGATGAAGAAATGATCAAGGGTGTTTCTGATGGTATCAGAAATGGATCTATCAAACCAATCTCTTGTGGTAGTGCTACTAAATATGTTGGTATTGATATCTTATTAGATGCTATCATCAAATATTGTCCTTCATATGTTGAAAAAGGCAGTGTTACTGATGTTAATGGTAAAGTTGTTAAGACTAGTGATGATGAACCATTCAGTGCTTTCGTATTCAAGGTAGTCAATGATAACTTTGCTCAAGCTTCATATGTAAAAGTTATGAGTGGTGTCTTAACTATGGATACTCCTTTATATAACACAACAAAAGAAGAAAGTGAAAAGTGTGGCTCTATCGTATTAGTTAGAGGTAAGAACCAGGAAAAAGTCACTAAGTTAGAGACTGGTGATATTGGAGCTATCTTAAAACTTAACAATACTGCTGTTAATGATACATTAGCTACTAAAGCTAATCCTATCAAATATCAACCTATTGAATTCCCTAGAGGTATGTTAGGCAAGGCAATTTGGCCAAAGACAAGAAATGATGAAGATAAGTTGTCTACAGGCTTAGCTAAGTTGGCTGCTGAAGATAAATCTATGAAGGTTGTCAATAATACGGAAACAAGAGAGCAAGTATTATATGGAATCGGTGATCAACATATCGATGTCATCGTTAATAAGTTAAAATCAAGGTATAAAGTTGAAGTTACTTTATCTGAACCAACTGTTCAATACCGTGAGACTATCTTAGGTAAGGCTGAAGTTGAAGGTAAGCATAAGAAACAATCTGGTGGAGCTGGACAATATGGTGATGTTTGGATCAGATTTGAATCAAATCCTGAACAAGATGATATGGTATTTGCTGAAGAGGTTGTTGGTGGAGCCGTAAGTAAGAACTTCTTCCCAGCTGTTGAAGCAGGTTTAAGAGAATCTATGAATAAAGGTGTTCTTGCTGGTTTCAAAGTTGTTCAAGTTAAAGCTACTTTATATGATGGAAGTATGCACCCAGTTGATTCTAAGGAAGTTGCCTTCAAGGCTGCTGCTAGATTAGCTTATAAGAAAGGTATGCCTTTAGCTAAACCAGCATTATTAGAACCGATCATCCGTGCTGAAGTTACTATTCCTGCTGATTATGTTGGAACTATTTATGGTGATTTCTCTAAACGTAGAGGTATGATCATGGAAAACAATGCGATCGATGATGAGACAAATGTTATCATCGCTGAAGTACCACAGGCTGAAATGATCAACTATGCTACTGAGTTAAGAAGTATGACTCAGGGTAATGGTTCTTATACTTCTGAATTTATCCGTTATGAAAAAGCTCCTAAGGAAGTTGCTGATAAAGTTATCGCTGCTGCTAAGAGCAAGATGGAAGAAGACGACGAAGATTAATCAAAGCAAGAGATGCATCTTTTCTGGTGCATCTCTTTTTTAAAATATAAGGAGGATATTTATGAAAGCTTGGCAAAATTATTTTAAGATAATGCAAGAAGTGGTAGAGAAGGCTTATGATTCTCAAGGTGAACAGTTAGAAAAAGCTGCTAGAGTATTGGCTGAGTGTACTAAAAATAATGGGCTTATCCATTTGTTTGGTAGTGGTCATTCTAGTTTGATGACGGAAGATGTGTTTTGGCGGGCTGCTTCTTTAGCAAATACTCATGCAATATTTGAATCAAGTGTTGCAGGTATTAATGAGATCACTAAAACAAGTAAGATCGAAAAATTAGAAGGATTAGGTAATATCTTAGTTCAATATAATCATGTCGAGAAACCAGATATCATGATCTGTTTATCTAATTCGGGTAATAATGCAGTAACTAATGATGTGGCTTTAGAATGTAAGAAAAGGGGAGTAACAGTCATAGCATTCACTAATATAGAATATGCTGATCAATTGACTACTCAACATTCTTCTGGTAAGAAATTAAAAGATATCGCCGATATCGTCATTGATAATTGTTCTTTGATCGGTGATGCGGCTGTAAAGCTTGATGGCCTTGAAATGAAAGTAGGAGCTACTTCTACTATCCCAGTAGCGTTTATGCTTCAAGCTCTAATGGTACAGACTTGTGAATACTTACTTGAAGAAGGCATTAAGCCGGATGTTTGGTACAATGGTCATTTAGCTTATGAGAGTGAAGATGTAAAGAAACATAATGATGAATTAGCTGAGAAATATTATCGTAGAGTTAGAAATCTTTAGGAGTTTAGTATGATAAATGGCATAAAGGTTGAAGTGTGTTGTGGTAGTATCATTGATTGTCAAAGAGCATTGAGTTTTCCAATCGATAGGATTGAGCTAAATAGTGCTTTAGAATTAGGTGGTCTAACGCCTTCTATTTCTACTTTAAGAAAAGTTAGTAAGTTGTCTCTTGTGCCAATCTGCTGTATGGTCAGAAATAGAGGTGGCAACTTCGTCTACAATGATGAAGAGTTTGATCTGATGTTACAAGATGGTAAATTACTTCTAGATAATGGGGCTGATGGTTTAGTCTTTGGCTGTCTAAATGCTGATAGTAGTATCAATGTTAAACAGACTAAAAGATTAGTAGAGTTATGTAAGGAATATGGAAAACAAGCTATTTTCCATAAAGCCTTTGATCAAACTGATATGTTAGAGTCTATTAAAGTGTTGATCGGATTAGGTATTGATCGGGTTCTTACTTCAGGTGGAGAAAATTATCCTGATATATTAAAGGGTAAAGATATCTTAAGAAAGTTAAATGAAACGTATGCTGATAAGATTGAGATCTTGCCAGGAGGAGGAGTAAGAAAAGAAAATGTTGTTTCTTTACTTAAACAGACAAAGATAACACAAGTTCATATGAGTGCTTCTACTATTAAAGATGGTTTCCAACAATTGGATAAAGATAAATTACAAGGCATACTAGAAGCGATAAGCAAATATTGATCAATATTATTTAGCACAATGTGATAAAATAACTGTATGAAAAAAGTTATTATTTTACTAGTGGTTTTACTCACCTTGTGTGGTTGTGAAAAGAAAATAGAATATGACTATCCTAATAGTGAGATAGCCGATATGAGTGGTTATGAGCAATTGGATGAAACGGAACAGTTTTATCAATTGACTATTGAAGAGTTTATCTCTCTTATAGAGTCAAAGAAGACTGTTATAGTTTATTTTGGCTATGAAACTTGTCCTTGGTGTAATGATCTTTTACCAGTTTTAAATGAAGTTTCTTTGGAAAAAGAATTGCCTATATATTACATTGATTTTATGAGTGAAGAAAATAAAGATAACATTGATGGTTTAGAAAAGATCAAGAGTTTATGTGGTTCGCTTTTAGAAGAAGATGAAGAAGGGCAACTAAAACTATATTTTCCAACGATCTTTTATGTAAGAGAAGGGCAGATCATTTATCTACATGAAGGAACAGTGTCTGGTCATGATGCTTCAAAGAGTGATCTTACGGAAAAGCAAAAGGCTAGATTAAAATATAATCTAGAAAAAGAGTTTGATAACTTGTTTAAGGAATAGTCATTATGAAAAAGAAGATTATAGTTATTTTATCACTATTATTGTTGATCAGTGGTTGTAAGAAGTTTACAAAAGGGGAGATCATTACCGCAAATGCGGATGTTATCTTAGAAAAGTTAAAGAACAAGGAGAGCTTTATTGTTTATATAGGCTATGATGATTGCCCTTCTTGTAAGGAATATAAGCCGATATTACAACAGTTGATCGAGAATTATGAGGTTACAATTTATTATCTGTCCACAGATAATAAGGAATATGAAGATCAATTAAATGAGATCCAATATGATTATTTCTATCGGATGTTATGGACACCCACAACATATATAGTAGAAGATGGAAAAGTTGTTGATATTAGGGAAAAAGTAGTTAGCTACGAAGATTTAGAAAAATGGTTGAATGATTATGGAAAATTGTCGCAGTGAGATGATCCAACAAGCGATCAGTGAAGATGAACTTGTTGGTCAATTAAAACATTTAGGTATCAAACAGGGGATGACTTTAGAGGTGCATACTGCTTTTAGTAAGCTTGGAACAGTTTTAGGTGGACCTACAGCTTTGAATAATGCGATCATTAAAGCAGTAGGACAAGAGGGTAATATCGTTATGCCTTGTCAAGATTGTTTCAATACAGAGCCATTATTTTGGGAAAATCCCCCAATTGATTTTAAGTTGATGCAGAAAGTAAGAGATAATACTCCTGGTTATGATATTCATAGTAGTGGCTTACATCAGATGGGTGTTGTGGTAGATGAATTTAGAACAAGAAAGGGAGTTTATCATTCATATCATCCAAGTTGTGGCTTTGTGGCGTATGGTAAAGACAGTAAGACACTAATGAGTTTTCAACCATTATCTTTTCCTTTTGGTGATAAATCACCAGTTGCTAAGATGTATGAGACTAGTGACAGTTATACTTTGTTGATTGGCTGTGATTATGATAAATGTACTTCTTGGCATTATGGGGAATATCTTTCAAACTGTCGTGGTATAGTCTTAAATGGTGGTAGTGTTAAGAAAGATGGTCAGAGTATTTGGAAAAAATATCTTGATATTGAGTTAGACTCTAGTGAATTCATTGAGATAGGTCAAGCTTTAGAAAAAAGTAAGCTAGTTAGGATCGGTAGATTACAAGATGCTACTTGTAAGTTGTTTAAGATGAAAGAAGCAATAGATTTCGTTAGTGAATACTTAAGGAGAAAATATGAGTAAGTTGGATTTTAAAGGTGTGATCTTTGATATGGATGGTTTACTTGTGGATTCTGAAAAAAGTATGACTATCATCTATGATGAACTATTTAAGGAATTAGATATTTCGTTGCCCGATGAATATTTTGAAGGTATTATGGGTACTAATCGGGAGTATGAAAGAAAATTAATGATCTCTTATGTTAAAGATGAGAAGAAAGTTGATAAGTTCTTTTCTATGTTTACTGAAAGGTTATATCAGTATTATAGAGATCATAAGATTCCTTTAAAAGAAGGAGCAGAAGAATTGCTATTATGGTTAAAAGAGCATGATATACCTTTTGCTTTGGCTACTTCTTCGCCATTAGAAGCAGTCGAGTTAGCTTTTACAGATAGAAAAGTTAAAATAAGTGACTTTAAAGCAATCGTTACTGGAACAGAAGTAAGTAAGAGTAAACCAGATCCTGAGATATTCTTAAAAGCTGCAGACAAAATTGGTGTTGATATTTCGGATTGTTTAGTGCTTGAAGACTCTTATAGTGGTATAAGAGCAGCAATGGCAGCAAAAACAACTGCGATACTTGTCATTGATACTTTTGTGCCTAGTGAACAGTTGCGTAAAGAGATAGGATATGTATTTGATAGTTTAAAACAAGTATTGGAGTTAATAAAAGATGGAAGATAAGCTAAAGGGATTTAAGGGTGCGATTTTTGATATGGATGGTCTATTGATCGATTCAGAAAGATTTAGTATTGAGGTTTATAAGGATAATTTTGCTGAGTTAGGTTTTGAATTTGATCCAGCGATCCTAAAAAAGACTATGGGGGCTAATATTCAAGAGGGTAGGAAAGCCTTAAAAGAAGTATTTAAAAGTGAAGAGATATTAGATAAGTTTTATGAGATGCATAGACAAAAACTATTTTCAGCTTATAAAGATCATCAGATTCCTTTAAAGAAGGGGGCAAGTGAACTTATAAGTTGGTTGAAACAACATGATATACCTTGTGCTTTAGCTACTTCTTCACCTATTGAAGCCGTAAGACTTGCTCTTGATGAAAAAGATGTAAGTGTTAATGATTTTAAAACGATCATTACAGGTGATGAAGTTAGTAAGTGTAAACCAGATCCTGAGATATTCTTAAAAGCTGCTGATAGGATTGGGGTAGATATCAAAGATTGCTTAGTCTTTGAGGATTCTTTAAATGGCATAAGAGCCGCTTTAGCAAGTAGAGCAACAGCAATACTTGTTATAGATATGTATCAACCTACGACGGAAGTAAGAGAAGAAGTAGGTAATGTATTTAATAGCTTGATTGAAGTATTAGATAAGATAAAGGAAAGTAATGAAGAGGATTAACTTAGGGATATTAGCACATGTAGATGCAGGTAAGACAACACTGAATGAGTGTTGTCTTTATCATGGTAATATCATCAGAAAGATGGGAAGAGTTGATAATGGCAATTCCTATCTTGATAGTGATCCTTTGGAAAAGAATAAGGGTATAACCATCTTTGCGAAAAGTGCCAGCTTTGATTGGAAGGATAGTCATATCACTTTAGTCGATACACCAGGGCATAAAGACTTCGCGGGTGAAACAGAAAGAACATTACAAGTTTTAGATGAGATGGTTCTTGTCATCAGTGGCCTTGATGGTGTGCAATCACATACAGAGACGGTTTTTGAATTAGCTAGTAGATATGAACTACCTGTCTTTGTTTTTATCAATAAGATGGATCTTACTACTCTTAGTAAAGAATACTTGTTAGAAGATATAAGAAATAATCTTAATGGCAATTTTGTGGATTTTACTGAACTTGACAAAGAAAAGATCGCTTTGAGTGATGATATCCTTTTAGAAGAGTATTTAAATAGTGGTGATCTAAAAGAAGAGAGCATTAGAAAAGCTATTAAGGAAAGAAGAATATTTCCTTTATATTTTGGTAGTGCCTTAAAGGATGATGGAGTGGTTAGTTTACTTGATGGGATTGATAGATTTTCTGTTGAGAAGACTTATCCTAAAGAGTTTGGTTTAAGAATCTTTAAGGTGACTTATGATGATAACAATACAAGATGGTGTTATGGTAAAGTCACAGGTGGGGTATTAACTGCTAAACAAAAACTTACGGAGGAAGAAAAAGTCGATCAATTATGTATACCATCCTCTGATAAGTTCATTCCTGTTAATCAAGTAGAGGCCGGTAGTATCGTTGCGATCAAAGGTTTAAAGATGTTAGCTGCTGGTAGTGGAATTGGTATTGAGAAAAACGAGACAATTCCTTCTATCAAGGCTTATTTACAATATCAGGTAGTTACTGAAGGTAATGTAGATAAGAACTTGTTAGCTGAACAACTGAGTATGTTGCAGCAAGAAGATCCTTCGATCAATATAGCTTATCAACCTTTACTGAAACAATATTGCTTGTCTTTAATGGGACAGATTCAGATTGAAGTCATTGAAGCTATTGTTAAAAAGAGAAGTGGTATCACTATTCATTTAAGATCACCACAAGTTTTATATAAAGAAACAATTACTGAACCTGTCATTGGTTATGGTCATTTTGAACCGTTACGCCATTATGCTGAGGTGCATGTTTTATTAGAACCACTTGAAAGAAACAGTGGTATTGAGATAGTCAATGGTTTAAGTAATGATGATCTTAGTGTCCCTTGGCAAAGTGCGATAATGAATGCTTTGTATTCAAAAAAGTTCATTGGTGTATTAACGGGTAGTGAGATAACAGATGTTAGGATCACGGTTATTAGAGCAAGAGGTCATGTTAAACATACTGAGGGTGGCGATTTTAGACAAGCTGCCTTTAGAGCAGTAAGAAATGCGTTAAAAAAGGGTAATAATATCTTATTAGAGCCTTATTATGAGTTTAATATTAGAGTCAAAAAAGAGTATGTTGGTAAGGTCTTATTTGATCTGGAAAAGATGAATGGTAAGTTTGAATTATCTGATGAAGATAATATCATTAGAGGTATTGCTCCAGTAAAGGCCATGAACGAATATATCACTGCTTTTAATATTCAAACAGCTGGTAGTGGCAAATTAGATTATAAACTTTGGGGATATGATGATTGTAGAGATCAGCAAGAAGTCATTGATAGTTATGGTTATGATAGTGAGCTTGATGAGTATAATCCTACTGGTTCAATATTCTGTGGTCATGGTAGTGGCTTTTATGTACCTTATGATCTTGTTGAAGATTATATCCATATCAAAGAAGATAGCTATTCAGAAAGTAGTTCAACTATTGAAAGAAACCATGATGTCAGTGATGCTGAGCTAAGAAGAGTATTTGAACAAGCTGGTGGTAAAAACCGTAATGATAAGAAAGTCATGGAGAAAAAGGTCGTTAAGACTTTAAAAGAAGATCATACTTCAAAGAAAATAGTTATCAAACCTAAGCTATTGATCGTTGATGGTTATAATCTTGCTTATAGCTATTCTAAGACAAAGATGTTGATGAGTAGAGATATCGATACAGCTAGGGATATCTTGATCAATGATGTGGCATCTTATGCTGGTTATATTGGTTGTAAAGCAATGGTGGTATTTGATGCTTATAAATTAGCTGATAATGCTGGTAAATCATTAAAAAAAGGAGATCTGACAGTCATCTATACTAAAAGTGGACAGAATGCCGATTCCTATATTGAAAAGTTAGTACATGATAATATCAATGATTATCGTATTACAGTAGTCACTAGCGATCAGGCAGTGCAGAATATGGTCTTAGGCTCTGGTGCCCTTAGAATGAGCGCAAGTGAGATGGAGGTCAACTTGAAACAGATCCATGAGAAGATGAATAAATGATCATTTCTTTTTAATCTGTTGTAAAGTGAGACTACGGTTGTGTTCGATGGGTTTCCACTCTACTTTGGCAAATATCGCAATGATAGAGATAGGTATATAAGTTAACATGAATAATGGGAATGTGAAGATATAGCCTATCTTTTTATAATTGTTACAATAGATGTTGTTCCATTGAGTGATCGTTGTTGTTAGGCCAATGACAAATAGGGCTGAATAACTACCAATGACAAGTTTTAATATAGATTGAACATCACCATAACCTAAGATGAAACTAGCTACATTCAATAAGATGCTACTAAATGATAAGATAGCAGCCGGAGCGATGTTCATGAACATATCATAACAAGAGAAGTTTCCTTCATTTATACCTAAGTATAGTCTCATGCCATACTTTTGGAACACTTGTAAGTAACCTTTAGACCAACGTAATCTTTGAATGAATGATTTTTTAAAGTCGGTTGGTTGTTCATCATAGACGATGGCTTTTTTAGCATAAGCGATCCTTTCGTTATTAACGATATTAAATACTGAGAATTCAATATCTTCAGTTAATAAGAAGAAATTCCAACCATGGCATTTATCTAATACTTCTTGAGAGAAGAAGAACCCTGTGCCACTTACTGCACAACTGCTATTAAGCCTCATTCTTGCTTCACTTAATTGGCAAGCTTCATGTAGATACCATAAGCCATAACCAGCAGAGATCCAGTTATCAGCATAGTTTTTGGAATTACGATAAGAAGTGATGATCTGGTGTCCATCATTATAGACTCTGTTTATCTCTTTGATGAAGTTATGATCGACGATATTATCAGCATCAAAGACGATATAGCCAGCATAATTCTTATTTAACTTAGCGATGTTTTTGAGCATGAAGTTTAAGACATAACCTTTACCAACTTGCATCTTATTCTCTCTTTCAAAGACAGTCACACCATAGCTTTTTGCGATCAAAGCTGTCTTATCTGAACAATTATCAGCAGTTAGATAGATGTCATAATATTCTTTGGGATAGTTTTGTTCTTTTAGACTTTCTAGTAGTCCACCAATGACTTTTTCTTCATTTCTTGCAGCGATAAGTATAGCGATCTTATTAGGTTTATCATCATATTCTTTTTCTTTTTGAGGAATGAGTGAGATTATCAAGTAAATGAATTGATAGAAGTAACAAATGCTGAAGATGAGCATTATCATATTGTTTATTATATCGATTGTTTTCATAAAATTCTCCTTTGTTAGGAACATTATCTGTTCCTAAACCTATGGTAGCATTATTATCTGAACAATAAGTGAACTTAGAGTAAACCTTAATAAAACCTTAAGAATGTGAAATGTATAAGAAAAGAGAGCATGAACTCTCTATTAGTCTTATTGTTGCTTTTGCTTCAAACATTCACTGAATGAATTATAGCCAAGCTTTCTTCACTTTTTTAACATATTAGCCCAAATGATATTTCCTTGTTCCTCATCAATTATCCCTTTTTGGTATGCCTCTATCATAATGTCGCTAGTGGTAATATGATTGATATTCAATTCCTTAACATATCTATTAATGTCTCTTAAATTGTTGCTAGCAATAATACCATTTTGGGTTTTAATGCTAAACAAGCTGCTTCACCTTTTCCAATGATTATATGACCATTTTTAGGTGATACAGTCATTTGGTAGTAGAGGGAATATGCTTCGCTATCGCTAGGGATATCAACAATTTGTGCCTGTCCAGTACTAACTAATTGATCAATGCGAGATTTTAAATGTGGAATAGTAGGTACACATAATTCTTCGTAGGTTTGTCGTGGAATCCTTATCCGGGTTGGGTATAAAGTTGATAAAACACATTGTTCATCTACCCACAAAAATGCAGAGATGCAATCTGTATCAAAGAATAGAGGGTCAGTCAATTAGTTCGCCCTCCTCATTATATCCAAAAACAATATCCGAGCGAAAAGCTTGAAGAAGTATTTCCTCATATTTTCCTTCTGATATCATTTCTCTTTCTAATGCCTCTGAGGCTTGCTTTATTAGATAACCTGTTGTTAGATATTGCTTGTTTTTTGGACTTTTTTCATAGAGTTCTGTAGAATAACCTAATAATTTGGCTTCTTTAATTACTCCATTATGCATTTCTAGTGCTTGCACTGATGTTATTTGATTTGTATCTACAAGTTGATTGAGCATAGCTTGATGACTTATACCAAAATATTGTTCTAATTTTATAACCACTTTAAGATCGATGAGATGTTTTTCTCCTTTGAATTGCTGAATTTTATTTTTTAGGGAAGTTGGTGGAACGAGAAGATAAGCGGCAAAAATATCAGCTTTTCGTTCCACTTCATTTCCACTATTGCCTTTTAGGCAGATGGCAGTCAAACTATTATCATAAAACAAATGATATAGTTCATGAGCTAGTGAAAAGCGTTGCCTTCCTAGTGACATAGCCGAGTTAATGGCAATAACCTTGCAATCTTTTGCTTTTATACACATGCCACTCAAGTGATCGTTCATTGGGCATCGAACTATAGTCAATTTATTAATTGTAGAGGCTAAAGCAAAGATATCAATTGGCGAAGAAACATCCTCACCTATTTTTTGTCTTGTTTCTTGTGATTTAAGAAGTAAGTCAAGCTTATCAATCATTTTTTTCACCTTCTTTTTTGTTTAGTAAATTCTCCAAAAAGGCACTATTTAGAGCAATGCTATTGATAGTGCTGATGATTTTCATGTCTTCACTTGCCATATCACTTGATCTAAATGCATAGGATAATGGTTGGACATTAGGGTTATTTAACAAATCTTGTAATTGCAGACCATATAATGATGCCAATTTCTCTAACATATCACTTGTTAATACTCTTTCATTTTTTTCAACCTTAGATATTAGACTTTGGTCTACACCTAAAAATTCAGCAATATTTAATTGAGTGTAGTTGCTTTTTATACGCAATGCTTTTAATCTTTCTCCTATATTCATATGATTGATCCTCCTACTTAGATAGCATAACACATTTGTCATATTTTAATGAAAAAAATAAATGAAAAATATGACAAGATTTGAAACTTAATAGTTCTTATAAGCTCATCGCTTAATGAAATAGAAATGGTTTTTAATTTTACTTGCTAGGAAAATTTTCTCGTTATTATTGACAGACGTTCAATAAAAACTTATTTGTGAAATGTATAGGAAAAATAGGACATTGTTTTTTATTGTATGCAAATTTAGAAGCTGTCAAAGGCATGCTAATAAAAATTGATATGATATAATAAATGTATCAAAGAGGCTAGCACAAATGAAAAGTGAAATCAAAATAGATGTAGTGCACGATGGAAAACCGATTGATAAAGGATACCTTGAATGCGATCTTCCAGAATTTTTACAAAATTCTTTAGAACAAATGAAAAAAGCCTGGGAAATGATAGATGCTGGCAAAGAGTATACCCTTTGGGATTGTGATTGGTGTGAGCTTCAAAGTGATATCAATGCTGCTGAGATAGATCAACTGATATCGAGTGAAAAGGCTAATTATTTAAGGAAAAAATACTTGATGATGGTGAATGACAATGATTGATTTTACTAACTGTCCAATTAGAAATAAAACTTATGCTGGTGCTAATGGTTGTGTTTCTGAGTATTTAGGATGCCATACAAATATGTTAGCCTTGGGATTTTAAAAACTCTGTTTGGCACTTATAACAAATTTGGAAAAAATATTGGAGTATCTTTACTTTAAACTATAGAAAATTGAAAGATGATTTAATATAAGCAAAATCCATCAGCTGTAGAAACTGATGGATTGTTTTAATTTACTAATCATTTATCAATGCTTTTCTCATGGATCTTACATCATCATATATGTCTAATTTTATTTTTCCTTTTTTTATTTTTCTATTTCTTGTAATGGTTCCAATAGTTCGTTATTTGGTGAAGTAGCGATAGTAGTTGTGTTAGATGTTATATCCATGATAAATCTTTTTGTTGATATTAGTATTTGGACAATAAAAAAACTAACTTGTGGTTAGTCTTTATCTTTCTCAAAATATGTGGTTCGAGTTCTTTGTTAAGTGGTGCCACTTGTCGGAATCGAACCAACGACCTACTCATTACGAATGAGTTGCTCCACCGACTGAGCTAAAGTGGCACTGCCCTAATAATATAACACATTATTAGGCTTGGAGGTATTACTTTTTATTGTTGAATAAAGATGAAATTGTTCTTCCTTGTTGATGGTTGATCTCTTTATCCTCGATATACTTATTGAGAAGATGGAAAGCCTTGTTAGTTTGACTTGTATTGATGTAAATTTCAGTATTGTTAGTCAATTTAAAGTAGATACTTGGCATTTGATTCTTATCTTTTTTAGAAGTCCAACTAGTGATATCATCGTATTTGATGTAACAAGCTTTGTTTGAATCTTGTGGATCATAAATAAGTACGCCTTTATCAAAGATCGATAATGTTGGATGATCTTTTACAAATATGAAACTTGTCATATTTAGTGTTAGTAATAATACTCCAAAGATGATCGCTCCTTTATTTAGTGTAGCGATTAGAGCGATAGTTGCTAGTAAACAGATTATATGAGCAGAATAGGGCTTATAACCGATCTTTTTAATGAAAGTATCTTTGATCTCTATCTTATCTATATTTTCGTATTTCAACATGTTTTATTCCTCGTTTTCTTTCTGGTAATTATTATAACATTTCTATATGAGATTTGATATAATTTAATGGCGAAAAGGAGTAGTTGATGGATAGTAACATTGAGTTGATTAGTGAGATAAAAAAGGAAGCTTTGGAAAATAAAGTTCCGATCATGGAAGATGATGGGCTTAATTATGTACTAAAGTTTTTAAAAGAAAAAGATATAAAGTCTTTGTTAGAGATCGGTACAGCTGTAGGTTATAGTAGCATCTGCTTTGCTAGTAGCAAAGCTGATCTAAAGATTGTTACTTTAGAAAAAGATGAAGTCCGTTATAAAAAAGCTTTAGAAAATATTCATAAAGTAAATCTTGAGGATCGGATAACAGCGATATTGACCGATGCTAGAGAATATACTCTAGATCAACAATTTGATTGTTTGTTCTTGGATGGACCTAAAGCTCATAATCAACAATTGTTGGAGAATTATAGCCGTAATCTTAAAAAAGGTGGTTATATTGTTGTTGATGATGTTTATTTCCATGGCTTTGTCGATCATCCAGAAACTTTGAATACTCCTAGGTTAAAGCCTTTGGTAAAGAAATTAACAAAGTTTCGTAATGATATGTTAAATAGTTCAGAATATGAAAGCCAGTATCTAGAGATTGGTGATGGTCTTTTGATCTGTAGAAGGAGAGAGGAAAATGAGTAATCCAGAAAAGTTTGTAGAATTTTTAAATAACAGCCATTGTGCTTATTTGGCAGTTAATGAGATTGAAAAGCAATTATTATCTGCTGGTTTTATCAAATTAAGAGAGAATACTACTTGGAAGTTAGAGAACAATAGATATTATTATGTTGTTAGAAATCAAAGTAGTATTATTGCTTTTAAGATACCTGAGATTGCAGATGTTAATTCTTTGAATATCGTTGCTTCTCATAGCGATTCACCTGCTTTAAAAATTAAACCCGTAAGTGATATGAAGGATAGAAAGTATAACCGTTTGAATGTAGAAGTTTATGGCGGAGCTATCTTATCTAGTTGGCTAGATAAACCTTTATCTTTAACTGGTAGAGTCACATTATTAGAAAATGGTCAATTAGTCAGTAAGTTAGTTGACTTTGATGAAGATATGGCGATCATCCCTAATGTTGCTATTCACCAGAATCGTCAGATCAATGATGGATATAAGTGGAATCCTCAAGTTGATCTAGTTCCTATCTTGGGATTAGATTATAGTGAAGATTATTTCATGAATCTGTTAGCTGATAAGCTTCATGTTAGGAAAGAATCAATTTATGGTCATGATCTATTCTTATACAATCGCCAGAAAGCTATCACTTGGGGCCAAAAACAAGAGTTTATCTCTTCTGGTAGGATTGATAATCTTGCTAGTGCATTTACTTCTTTACAAGCTTTCTTAAAGTCTTATAGCAAGCACTCAATCAATATCATGGCAGTATTTGACAATGAGGAAGTAGGAGCTGTTACTAAACAAGGCATGGCTTCTAAGTTCTTGAGTGATGTGATTGAAAGGGTATTTGCTTCTTTCTATTATGTTGGTAGTGATATCAAAGCGATCTTAGCTAATTCTTTCTTGGTAAGTTCGGATAATGCTCATGCTGTACATCCTAATCATCCTGAACTATATGATAGTATTAATCAAGTTTATATGAATGATGGTGTTGTCATTAAGACAGCAGCAAGCCAAAGTTATGTAACTGATGCTGTATCATTTGCGATAACTAAATTATTATGTGAAAGAGCAGAAGTGCCTTATCAAGTATTCGCAAATAAGAGCGATAGCCGTGGTGGATCAACTCAAGCTGCTATCAGTACGATTAATTTGCCTGTTAATATGGTAGATGTAGGTATAGCTCAATTAGCAATGCACTCTTCTTATGAGACTTGTGGTAGTAAGGATATTGACTATATGATCGGCTTTATGAGTGAATTCTATAGTAGTACTATCACTGTAGATGATAATAGATTCATTGTTAATGGATAATAAAAGTACTAGGAAACTTCGGAAAAAACCTAGTACTCTAGAACAAAAAACTTTAACAAACTTTAACGTAACGTTAGAGTTTGTTTTTTATTTATTTTAAATAATTTTTGAGACAAATATGGAACATAATACAAGAAAATTAGATAAAAATACATTTTTTAATTGACAAATATATATATATATATATATAATGAAGTCAACGATGGTTGATCTAGCGATCATACTTATCATGTTAATATTTTTTATCTAAAACATCTAAAAACAGTACTGACTGTGCTGACAGTTTTCTTTACTGTAATTAGTCTTTTTCTATCAAACGATAGAACTAATTTTGATTACAAACTAAAGATTACAAACCATCGTTACAAGTATTACCAAAACAAGTAAATGTAAAAGTTCGAAGGATACGAGGGGGATTAACGTATGAAGAAGTTATGGAATGTTTTGAGCACCTTGTTTGTTGTCTTAGTTGTGACATTAACAGTTGTTCTAGTGGGAGTAAGGTTATTTGGTTATAAGACATTTGTTGTCTTATCTGGTTCAATGGAACCTACTTATCCTACTGGATCTCTTTTGTATGTCAAAGAGGTTGATTATAGAGAACTAAAAGTAGGCGATCCGATCACATTTATGGTTGATGAAGATACAGTAGCAACTCATAGGATCGTCAATATCTATGTTGACGATGAAGATAGTAGTGTCTTGAGATTTGAGACAAAAGGAGATGCTAATGAAGCATCAGATGGAACATTAGTTCATTACTTAAACATCATTGGTACTCCAGTTTTCTGTATACCTAAGTTAGGTTATGTGGCTAACTTCATTCAGAATCCACCTGGTTTATATCTGACTATAGGTTTTGCAGCAATACTAGTGATATTAGTCTTCTTACCTGATCTTTTGAAAGATGATGACGATAAGAAAGACAAAAAAGGCAAAGATGAAAACAGCCCTAAAGTAACAATAAGAAATACTTAAAGGGTGTAATAAAAAAAGGAAGGAGATTTTATAAATATGAATAAAATCAAAAAGAGAATTTTATTGGTATTGAGCATGGTTTTATTGGTAACAGTTTCTGTAGTATCAACTTACGCATTCTTGTCTTCAAAGGATTCTGTAACTAATACATTCTCAGTAGGTAAGGTAGCTATCACTTTAGATGAAACTAAAGTTGATGAGTATGGTAATGTCGTAACACCAACAAGTCGTGTTAAAGCAAACAGTTACAAGCTGATTCCAGGGCATACTTATACAAAGGATCCAGTTGTTCACTTCTTAAAAGATAGTGAAGCAAGTTATCTATTTGTAAAGGTAGAAAATGGTTTAGCAGATATTGAAGATGGTACAACAATTGCTAGTCAGATTGAGGCTAATGGTTGGACTTCATTAGGTACTGCTTATCCTGGTGTTTATTATAAGCTTGTAAGTGGCACTACTGTTGATGTTGACTACAAAGTATTTGAAAGCTTCCAAGTAGCTGATGATGCTGATGTTAGTGGATATAGTTCTGCAACAATCACTATCACTGCTTATGCAATCCAAGCTGATGGATTTGACAATGCTATCGCTGCTTACAATGAAGTAAGTAAATAGAAAGGAGAAGGGGAAACGTGAAGAAGAAATTAAGTATTTATCTAATAGCTACAGCAATTTTGTTATGCTGTGCAGTTGGTGGAACAATTGCTTGGTTAACTGATCAAACTGACTCTGTTAAAAACACATTCACATTCGGTGATATTAACATTATTTTAGATGAAACTACTTCTAATTATAAGATGGTTCCAGGAAATACGATCTCTAAAGATCCAAAAGTTACTGTTAAAGCTAACTCAGAAGCATGTTGGTTATTTGTAAAAGTTGAAGAGTCTAGTAATTTCGATGATTTTATGACTTATTCAATTGATAGTAGTTGGACAGCATTAGGAACTAGTTATCCTGGTGTTTACTATTGTGAAGTAGCAGCAAGTGCTTCAGATCAAGTATTTAATGTTTTAACTAATAATCAAGTAACAGTAAAAGATACTGTAACAAAAGAAATGTTTAATGATAGTAGTTTTGTAGAACCTACATTAACATTTACTGCTTATGCTGTACAAAAAGACAATATTTCTACAGCAACTGCCGCATGGGCAAAAATTAGTAATTAATTGATCTTGGATCAATAAATTAAAGTAGAGAAAGGGAAAAGAAATTATGAAAAAGAAAATCTTAGTATTTGCTTTAACAATCGGTATGATCGCTATTGCAATTACAAGTTTTACTTTAGCTTACTTTACAGACACAAAGTCAGCTACTAATACGTTTACTGTTGGTAATGTATCTATAAAATTGATCGAACAACAAAGAGGAGAAAATGGCCTAGAAGATTTCGAACAGTCTAAGAAATTATATCCTATCGTTGGTTCTGCTCAAGGTGATCAAGATAAATATGGTATGCCTACAGCTAAAAACTATGTAGATAAGATGGTTACAATTAAGAATACTGGAACTGAATCAGCTTACATCCGTGCTTATTTTGCTATTCCTTCAGCATTAGATGATGGTTATGAAACATTTAATGCAGGTAAGAATGTTTTACATTTCAATTTTGGTAGTAAGGTAGTTAACGAAGAGGATATATCAACTGATGGGGTTGAATGGATTTGGACACATAACAATGGAAAGTGGAATTATTTTGAGACAACTATTGATGATATTGCATATAATGTTTATTTTGCTGATTACTATCAACCTTTAGAAGCAGGTAAGACAACTGAACGTTTTGTTGATGGTGTTTATCTTGATAAGACATTTAATATTGTAGGTTCAAAAGCATATGCATTTGGTCAAGAGATCACATTAGATGAAGGATGGGATTGGTCAAATGTTTCTTGTCCAGTATATGCTATCGCATGTCAATCTGAAGGATTTGCTAGTGCAACTGAAGCATTTGATGCAGCATTTGGTGCTAACTATAATCCTTGGGGAACAACTGCTACTAATTGGCAATAATAGAAAGGTAATATAAGAAAAAATTATGAAAAAGAAAAAAATCATTACTCTAGCATTAGTATCATTGATTGCTGTTATTTCAATCACTAGTGCTACATTAGCTTACTTTACTGATACAAAGAAAGCTGTTAATACATTTACAATGGGAAATGTAAAGATCGTTTTGGATGAAACTGACGTTACTGATCCAGATGGTGATCGTGTTACTAAGAATGAATATGAAGTTTATCCTGGTGCAGTGATCACTAAAGACCCTATCGTTCATAACACTGGTGAAAATGGTTGTTATGTTCGTGCAAAAGTCAATGTTGAAAACTGGATGAATACTTGTGCAGCATATTTCCCTGATTTTAAAGTTACTTATCCAAATGATGGATATGAGAAATCATTATTACTTCTAGTTGATGCATTAGGTGAAGGCTGGAGTATTGTTGGTGTTGATACTGGTACACCATTTGTAATGGGCAATTTCAGTGCTGTGTTCATCTTAAAATATGATGGTGTTTTAGCTTCTGATGCAGATACAACAGCAATGTTTACTGAAGTAACTATCCCTGCTGGAATCACTAATGGTAATACTATGGGTACTATCACTGTTACAGCTGAAGCAATCCAAGCTGACGGTTTCACTAGTTGGGAAGATGCATTTGCTGCATTTGATGGTGAATAATTAAAAAGTTCTTGTGATCTGCACTTGATTGTGCAGGTCATAGGAGAGTGACTGAAGTTTTCAGTTATTCTCCTATGATGGAGAAAGGGGAAATTGTATGAGGAAGGAAGGTTTAAAAGGAAAGATACTATTGTTTTCTATAATAGTTCTTTGTATTTCATTAATAGGGTATGGTTCATTTGCTTATTTCACAACAGAAGGTCAAGCAACTAATGTGATCACAATGGGAAATATAGAGATTGAAGTTGTTGAAAAGATGTTAGATGAAAATGGGCAAATAGTTGAATATCAAGATCAAATAGGTGTTCTGCCATCTCAATCAGTGTCAAAGATAGCAATGGTAGAAAACACTGGTGAACAGACTGCTTGGATTAGAGTAAAAGTAGAAAAGATAATTAATCTAGCAGATCCTAGTAGTGGACAAGTGGATGATTCTTTGATAAGTATTGATTTCAATCAAACAGATTGGACATATAAAGATGGATATTATTACTATAATGAACCATTAATGATGTCAGAAATGACAGAACCATTATTTACAACAGTAAATTTTGATAAAAAGATGGGTAATATCTATCAAGATGCGGAAGTATTGATAGTGATAAAGGCCTATGCTACTCAAAAGGCTAATAATGGACAAAGTGTATTTGAAGCAGCAGGTTGGCCTAGCGAAGATTAAGGAAGGAGAGGTAGTGCTAAGTGAAAAAAATAAATAAGATATTAAGTATCATTTTATGCTTGATGATGGTCTTTACTACCTTAAACTTCAATGTTAGGGCAGAAGATTCATTAACGATCAGTGATGAAAATGGTAGTGTTGAAAGTGTTAGTTTATCTAAGCAAGAAAAGATAACATTAAGTGTTTCTACTAGTTCAGATTGTAGTTGGCAATTATCTATTGGTTCAGATCAAAGCAAATGGGTAAACATTTATGGTCAAGATAAAAATAGTATCACTTTAAGTTATGCTATGGTAAATAGTTTATTGGATGAGCAATCAATAGTATATTTAAGATGTCTTACTTCTTCTAATGTAAGTAATGTTGTTAAGATTAATGTTGTAGATGAATTAAGTACTAATAATATTGTTACAGCTTCATTACAAAAGATGATGACTAGTAAATCTATCTCCAATAGTATTTCTACTACGCAAGAAACAAATAGTGATCTAACTTCTCATACGATCACAATTAATTATGTATTTGAGAACGGATCATTAGCTCATGATCCATATCTAGCAACGATCGAATATGGAGGAGATTTATCTACCACAGTAACTTTCCCTACAGTTGTAGGCTATTTGCCTTATGTTGGTACAGATACAACTTCATCAACTTCTCTGGATATCAATTTAACAAATATTACCAGTGATGTTACTTATACAGTTACTTATAAACCAACAATGGTAGATTACAAAGTCATTCATAAGATTCAAAATGTTTCAAATGATGAATATACAATTGAATCAGAAGAAACTAAACAAGGATTGACAGGTAGTCAAGTTGGCGATTGTGCTAAAACTTTAACAGGTTTTTCAGCATTATTATATGAAAAGCCAGAGATTGCTGCCGATGGCAGTACAGTAGTAGAAGTTTATTATGATAGAAACTATTATCTTTTGAACTTTGATCTGGATGGTGGTTATGGTGTCGATCCAATTTATGCAAGATATGGAACACTTATTAATAATATTGGTACACCTAAAAAAGCAGGTTATACCTTTGGTGGCTGGTCAACTACAGTACCAACTGAGATGGAAGCAACTAATAAAACTATCAAAGCATTATGGATTGCTGATGATTCAGTTAGTTATTCAGTAGTATTCTGGTATGAAAATGCTGATGATGCTAACTATAGTTATGTAGGATCTGTAAAAGGTAGTGCTAAAATTGGAGCAAGTGTAAGTAGTGGAGATTATGAGAATACTTCTTTTGATGGAAGAGATGACTCACATTTTACATTTAATAGCGAAAAAGCTGAAACAATAACTGTTAAAGCAGATGGCTCAAGTGTGGTAAATGTTTATTTTAAGAGAAATACTTATACTTTAACTTTTAGAGAAGAAGAAAATAATTGGCCGTGGTCTAGTAGTTACACTACTGTAGCTACCATTACTGCTAAGTATAACCAAGAGATTTCTTCAGAGTTTTTAAAAGCCCCTTTTACTACAGATTATAACGGTAGAGCTTGGTTATGTACTGATGATGATAAATATGGTTATGCTTTACAAACATTAGATAGAATGCCTGGATTTAATGCAACATTCGATCTGTATAAACAAAGTAGTACAACTAAGAAGATAATATACTATTATGTTCAGAAGGTAGGGGCAACAGTCAGTACAAATAGTTGGCCTAGTAGTAATGAAAATTTCGATCTTCTAAAACAAGTTGATACATATTTCAACTATGCTACTTATGATGAAGAGTATCATGAGATTGAAGGATTTACTCGCTATAGTAAGAGCAATTCTGGATTTGATGATGATAGTAAAGATTTCTCTAATAATAAAGAATTAAACCTTTACTATTTACGCAATAGCTATAATCTTAAGTTCTATAACTATGATAGTGAATTGACTGATCAACAAAAGAGGGTGCAATATCAAGAATCATTAAGTAGTTATGAAATTACACCAGATTATCCTGCAAATTTAGAACCAAATGCATATTACTTTGCAGGATGGTATACTTCTCCTGGCTGTTATGATGGCTCAGAAGTTAATTGGAGTAGTGCAACTATGCCTTCAAGTGATTTAATGCTATATGCTAAGTGGGCTCCTGTTACTCATACTGTTAAGACTTATTTAACGGAAGAGTTAGTTGGAACTTCTGAAACTATAAACAAGTGGGATAATGTTAATCACCGTTCTGTTATAGAAAATAAGCCACTAGATCCAACAAATGGTCAATATAAGTTTGTTGGTTGGTTCTACAAGGAAAATGGTGTTGAGAAACCGTTTGATTTCTCAATGGCTATTGTAAAAGATTTAGAACTTTATGCTAAATGGAGCTCTGATGTTTTAGTAAGTTATGTTATTAAATATCAGTTAGAAGATGGTACAGTGATCGCTAATAACACTTCTAGTAGTGCAATAGCTGGTTCTTCTAAAACATTTGAAGCAAAAACAGGTAATGATCTATATGAAGACTATAGAGAAGGTTATTATCCTTTGACTAATTCTCATACACTTTCTATGAATATTGAGGGTAATAACGAATACGTATTTGTTTATACATATAAGGAAAGTGTACCTTATACAGTAAGATATTTAGAAAAAGGCACTGATGCTGTTTTACTTGAAGAAAAGGTAGTAAGTGACAACAAAAAATCAGTAGTAACTGAAACATTTGAATTCATTAGTGGTTATGTTCCTGATGCTTATCAAAAGAGGTTAGTAGTATCTGCTGATGAAAGTGAAAATGTGATCACATTCTACTATGAAAAAGATGATGTTCATGCTTATTATGTTATAACTCATTGGATTCAAAACGTTGAAGGTGATGGGTATAGTGAATATCGTACTATTCAAAATGTTGGTACTATTGGCGAAACAATAACTGAAACACCATTAACATTAAAAGGCTTTGTTTATAACGAAAGTAAGAGTAATAGTAGTGGAACAGTTACTTCAGAGGGTTTAAAACTAGATTTGTATTATGATAGAGTTACATATCCTTTAACTATCAAATATCTTGAATATGGAACAGATAAGCAATTAGCTCAACCAACTGTTTTAGGTGAATACCGTTATGGAAAGAATGTATCAGCTGAAGCAAAAGATATCGCTGGATATGATCTTGTTGGTAATAAGTATCGTTATAAGTTGATAACTGATGGAACTAATGAAATCATTTTCTATTATGTTGAACAAGAAGTCGATATTAAGTATGTCGTTGTAGATGAAGGCACAGGTAGTGTGAGTGTAGCTTCAGAAACTGTAAAAGTCGTTAGTGGAACTGCTAATGGTAGTGAACCGACAGCAGCTCAAAAATATCGCTTTGTTGGCTGGTATACGGAGGAAGCATGTAGTACTTTAGTTGATGAAAATTGGGTTGATGCTAATAACAAGTTGGTACCTCAAAAAGTTAATGGTCAATACAAGGCTGCTACTTATTATGCTAAGTTTGAGTTAAATGTAGTTGAATTAACGATCACTAAAACTGGTAGTGAAGATATTGATGAAAATCAGACATTCTTATTTAGAGTACAAGGACTTGATGAAGTCAATAAAGAGGTGGATTTGACTGTTACTATTCATGGTAATGGAAGCATCACTATTAGCGATCTAATAGTTGGTAATTATAAAGTAAGTGAATTAAGTGATTGGTCATTCAGATATAATGCTGACAGTAATGTAAAGAGCATTAATATAGTTGAAGATTATACGATCAGTTTCTCTAATACAAGAGATAAAAAATATTGGTTAGATGGTAATAACTATCAAAACAATATATTTGGAAATAATGATTAGGGAAGGGGTGAGTGATCATGATAAGAAATAGTAAAGATAAAGCTAAACTATATCAACAAAAGAAAATCTTATTAAAAAAGAGAAGAATTCAACTTATAAAACTAGTCATTTGTCTATTGTTAGTGCTAGGAATATCGGTAACTGGTACTATTGCATTCATTGTTACTCATACTAATAGCATAACCAATACGTTTAAAGAAAGTAATGTTGCTTGTCAAGTAGAAGAAACATTCAATAACAATGTCAAAAGTGATGTGTCTATAAAGAATACTGGTGACAGCCAAGCATACATAAGAGCTTATGTTAATATAACTTGGTTTGATCAAACTGGTAATAAAGTACATAGTTGTAAACCAATCGAAAATACAGATTATAAGATAACTTATAGTGATGATGGTTGGCTATTAGGTTCAGATGGTTATTGGTATTATAAACTTGCTGTTGATGCAGGTGATAGTACAGAAGTATTGATAAGCAAATGTGAATTGTTATCAACGGCTAATGCTCCAGAAGGTTATAGTTTGTCAGTTGAAATTGTTTGTTCAGCAATACAATCTTCACCTACTAGTGTTGTTACAGATATGTGGAATGTACAAGTTGATAGTGATGGTAAGATCACAGGGATAGGAGGATAAGATGATGAAATTGTTCAAAAGATTATTTAAAATATCTCTACTTTGTATTTTGATGGTAACTATCAGTGTAAATATTTATGCTGAAGGAAATGTTACTTATGATGGTGATGCAAAAGAGTTCATCTTTCAGCCAGGTAGTAAATATTCTCCTACAGATTTATTTACTGATTTTAAGAATATGATGCCTGGAGATAGTATCACTCAAAAGATCACTATCGATAATAAGATTTCTAAAGAAGTAAAGATCAAATTATACATGCGTTCTTTAGGAGCAAATGAAGGATCAGAGGAATTTTTATCACAATTAACTTTAAGTGTAAAACAAGATGGTGATTCAATATTATTTGACGCACCAGCAGATCAAACAGCACAGCTTACGGATTGGGTATATTTAGGTACAATCTATTCTGGTGGTAAGATCGATCTTGAAGTGACAGTTGATGTTCCTTTAACACTAGATAATAAGTTTCAAGATGCTGTGGGTTATCTTACTTGGGAGTTTAAAGTAGAAGAACTTCCTGTAGAAAAAGATGATCCTGCTCCAGATACAGGTGATCATAGCCATATTTATTTAGCTACTACTGTAATGGGTATTTCCTTATTAGGTGTTATAGTAATCGCTAGAAAGAAAAAGAAACAATTAAAAAGAGTATAATTGCTGATCATTGGATTAAAAAGAGAGTATAGATGTTATTAGGATCTATACTCTTTTAGATTGATCATTTTGCTTATCTATGGACAGTTATATCAATCGTTTGTCCACATGCTGAAGTGAAGTAGATATGTCCTTCTTCTGCTTCTTCTAGTAAAGTGAACTCTATTGATTGGTCAACGATATTTACTGGTTCTATTGTTTCACTGACATTGTATGAACCTTGACAATTTACTGTTAAGGTTAGCGTTCCTGTTTCAGCAACTGTGATGTCATTTTGTCCATATTCAATAGCATTTTTAACTGAAGTGATCTTAAGTGCTGGCTCTAATCTTAAGATTATTTCATCTGTTTTTAAAGTTTTATAAGAGAAATAAGCATTGGTTGTTACTGTTGTTGTTAACTCTTCTATCTTATCTGTTGCCTTTATAGAACAGTTTGTTGTGGTGAATGTTGTTTCTAAATAGTCTTGGTAATTATCGATTATTAGGCTTAATCCTGATTCAGAAGTGATCTCTGTTTGTGATCTTTGACCATTACTGTAACGGACTAGATAGATAGTTGCTTCATTTGTATTAGAGCCTTTGTAGATGTTTAATACTTCTTGAGTTGGAGTATTCCAAGTAGCGTAGATGTATTGGTCTTCTACATAAACTATTGCGGTTGCTGATTTGCCATTTTCAGTTTTTACTGTTATGGTTGCTTTACCACCACTTATAGCTTTTATTATGCCATATTCATCAATGGTTGCTACATCAGTATTATCAGAAGAATAAGATAGTTTATTCTTGCTGTTGGTGTTGTTAGGAGTAAGTAAAGTTGAGGTAGAAGTGCTTTCTCCTTTTTGGATCTTGTAGACTGTTTGAGTGAAGGCAACAGAGGTAGGCTCTATTGGTATCAGTTCGAATTTAGCTACGAGTGTTAGATCTGAAGTAACTGGTTTATTAAAGTTGAATTGTTCTTCTCCATTAAACCAACCTAAGAAGTTATAACCTGTCTTACTTGGTTGGATGTTTGGCTGTTTTACTTTTTCTCCTTCTATTACTTCTGACTTTTGGACCTGTTGATCATCGCTAGTAAATATCACAGTATAAATCGCTTTATAGGCAGCTTTTAATGTCATGTCTTCTTTTATTGGTGAAGTATCGACAAACATTGTTTTGTCTTCTTTTTGCCAACCAATGAATTTGTATCCTTTCTTTTGCGGATCGTCGACTCTTAATAAGTCACCTTGTTTTAGCTTGATCACTTCATCACTCTTGCCATTATCATAGACTAAAGTTACCTTTATTTCTTTTATCCATTCGGCTGTTAGGGTGACATCTTCTCTTATAGGTGTAGAGAAATCAAATTCATTGCCATCTATTGACCAATTTAGAAAGATGTAGCCTTCTTTGGTTGGCTCTTTAGGTGGGGTTAATGTCATTCCTTTTTTTTCTAAGGTGATAGGAGTAATATCAGTTCCTCCATCGGTGTCAAAACTTATTGTCACTGGTTTATTGCTCAATAAGATAATGACGATTATTGTCGCAACAACTAAAAGTACTGCGACAGATATGGCGATTATCATGCCCTTTTTCTTTTTCATAAATGTGTTTCCTCCAAAGTGTCGCTTTATGTTATTATTATCGCTAATTTTCTTTATTAGTGCAACTTTTTTATAAAGCGGTTACAATTTGTGAACGTATAGACAAATAAAAATGATAGTTCTATAATAATGGCTAGACAGGGGTGCCGAAAGGCTGAGATAGACCCTTAGACCTGATCTAGTTAGTACTAGCGTAGGGAGATCTAAGTGTTTTCACCTGTAGAAAGGTGTTTTTTTATGGATAGAAAAGTTAAAGATTTGGTATACATTGCGATGTATGCTGCACTATTCGTTGTATTGGATTATGTAACCAATGCTTTGAATTTATTTAGGATGCCTCAGGGCGGAAGCTTATCATTTGCTACTATTGCACTTTTATTAGCAAGTTACCATTTAGGTTATAAGAAGGGCTTCATCACTTGCTTAGTTGCAGTTTTATTGATGTGGGTGATCGGTTCTATTAACTGGTATGGTATTGTAAGTTTCTTATTTGATTACTTACTTGCTTATTGTGCTTATGGCTTTGCTTGTTGTTTCAAGAATTATAAATGGTTCTTTACTGGTATTGTTGTTACTAGTTTGATCCGTTTAGCTTGTTCAACATTTGCTGGTGTAGTTGTATGGGAAACTGAACTATGGGCTTCAATAACTTATAATGCAAGTTATATCATTCCTACAATGATTGTTGATCTAATCTTCGTTCCTTTGTTGTATAATAAATTGAAACCTGCATTAGAGAAGAAGTAAAGGGAGATTTATGTATCCAAAAGTCCATTCTGAAGTATATATCCAGTCATATAAACATGACAAAAGTTTGCATCGAACCTGGGATCAGGGTTATGTGATCGAAAGTGATGAAGATCATTATGTCATTGTTACTAATAAGACTTGGGTAATAGAGAAGGATGGCAGACGCTGGTATACAAGAGAACCAGCAATATGTTATTTTTACACAGACCGTTGGTACAATGTCATTGCGATGATACGTGCCGACGGTATTTATTATTATTGCAATCTTGCTTCTCCTGCTTTATATGATGGAGAGGCAGTCAAGTATATTGATTATGATATTGACTATAAGATTTATGAAGATTCTACAGTGATCACGTTAGATCTTGATGAATACAATAATCATAAAAGAAGTATGCATTATCCTGATGAAATTGACTTTATCATTAAAAGGGAAATGAAAAAGATCTTAGAACAAGTAAAGAATAATGAAGAACCTTTCAATAAGGACTATGTGGAAGAACATTTCCAACAATATCTTAGAGAGTTAACACGATAAGCTATTTTGTGTTAAAATTAATTCAAAGGTTGGTGTTTTTAATGAAGAGAATTATCGCAATAGTTGATGATGAAAAAGATCTCAACGTCTTGATGAAAAGTTATTTGGAAAAAGAAGGATATACCGTATTAAGTTTTTATACTTACGATGATGCTCTTGTAAAGATAAAAGATGAGAGTATCGACTTATGGTTACTTGATATCATGCTAGGTGAAAAGAGTGGCTTTGACTTGTTTGAACAGATCAAACAGACTTTTCCTGATAAACCAGTTGTCTTTATCAGTGCTAGAGATAATGAGTTTGATAGGATCATTGGTTTGGAAAAGGGCAGTGACGATTATATACCTAAGCCTTTGAATATGAAGGAAGTTGTTTTAAGAGTAAATAATATCATGAAGAGATTTTATCGTGATGATAAATTAGTCGTTGATGGTTATGAGATAGATGAGCAACAAAGAAAAGTATTTGATGGGGAAAGTAAGATCGACTTGTCAAATAAAGAATATGAGATCTTGATGCTCTTTGTTAGAAAGAAAGGTACAGCTTTTTCACGTGATGATATCTTGAATGCTGTTTGGGGCGAAGATTATTTTGGCAGTGATAGAGTTGTTGATGATACACTAAGAAGATTAAGAAAGAAGATGCCGAATCTAAGTATCAATACTATATACGGCTATGGTTATAGGTTAGGCTGATGAGAAGATTTTTTAAGTCATTAATGGATCTTTCTTTGTTCCAACAGATGAGTGTTATTGTGGTAACACTAGGAGTTATCTTAGTACTTTTCTTTACGGTCTATCAGAGAGGAAATATCGATGATTTTGTTACTACTCAAGTTATCTCTCTTTTACATAGATCACAAGAAAGCATAGCTCAAAATTATGATAAGAATGAACCAATAAATTCGGTTTTGAATTATGATGATGATGTCATCCACTTTGTTTATGTTAAAGATAAATGTGTACAATATCATTCTGAGAAGATCGTTAGTGATGATTTTATTGAACAAGTCGATTCTATCGTTACTTCCTCTGATATTGGTAGAGATAGCTATTTTACTTATAGGAGTACGAAATACTATTTTTATCTTACTGTTAGGAATAATGATGTAAAGATCATTTCGATCATTGATGAAAGTTATGGCAAAGCGATCGAAGCTACTTTGTTAAGTTCGGTCTCTAATAATAGTGCGGTAGTATTTGGCTTTATCTTCATATTATTGACTTTATGGGTAACTACCATCATCACTCCTGTATTACAGATGCAGAATTATATTGAGAAGGTTAAAAAAGGTGATGAGAATGCTACTTTATCTATCGATCGTAAGGATGAGATAGGAGAGCTTGCTGTTGCTTTAGTTTCCATGCGTAATGAGATCAAAAAACAAGAAGCAGTCAAAGAAGAATTGATCCATAATATCTCTCATGATCTAAAGACGCCTATTGCTACGATCAAATCTTATGCTGAAAGTATCAAGGATGGTATCTATCCTTATGATACTTTAGAGAAGAGTGTTGATGTCATCATTGAAAATGCTGATAGATTAGAGAAGAAAGTTTACAGTCTGTTATTCTTAAATCGCTTAGATTATATGATGAGTCAAGAAAAAGACTTGAGTAAGACTACAGATATGTTAGCTACAACTGAGAATGTCTTGTTATCTATGAAGATGATTCGCCCAGAAGTGGAAATTGTCAAAGATTTACAACCAGCTACTTTTAGAGGTGAACAAGAGAGTTGGCGTATCGTCATTTCTAATATCTTAGATAATGCCTTTAGATATGCTGATAAGAATATTACGATCACTTTAAGAGAAAATGAGTTGTTCATATCTAATGATGGTCCTTGCTTGTCGAAGGAAAGAGTAGAAAAATTATTTAAACCATTTGAAAAAGGTAGTGGTGGTAAGTTTGGCTTAGGTTTAAGCATCTGTTATAAAGTATGTAATAATTATGATTATTCTATCGTGGCAGAGAACTTAGAAAATGGTGTTATCTTTAGGATTGAAGATAAACAACCAGTTAAGAAAGAGAAGAAATCTTCTTCTAAGAAAAAGCGTAATCAAGAGAAAGAGGATAATAAATGATTGATGTAGAGAAAAAGAACAAAAAGGCTTGGAAAGGGTTAGAAAACTTCGCTATTTCCCAGGAAAAGCTTGGGGGTCTATTAGATTTTATTGATAGTCTACTAAAAATGTATGATGAGAATCTTGATATATTGATAGCTTGCGTAGATGATTCAGCTAATATTAATCTTGTAAGTCAAGCTTATTTAAAGAGTGAAGATGATAAAAGATATATGATCTGTTTTACAAGTATTAATAGAGCGATAAAAACTCCACAGGGAACTACTTGGAGAGCTGTAAGTAGTAAAATCGTCATGAACAATATGTTTAATAGAGATGAGATAGCTGGTCTAGTATTTAACCCATTTGATGAACAACAAAGAGTCATTATGACGAAAGATATCTTGTTGAAAGTAATGAATGCTAGAAATGAAGTAAAAAAAGATCAAGAAAGTAAAGTTTCTTAAAAATGAAAACGGTTGCGTAATTTTATCAGAATTGGTAAAATAACAATATAAATTTAATATTTCAAAAGGAGGAAATATATATTATGAGTACACCACACAATAACGCCAATATGGGCGATATTGCCAAATTAGTATTGATGCCAGGAGATCCATTAAGAGCAAAGTTTGTTGCTGAGACTTATTTAGAGAATCCTGTATGTTTCAATAACGTTAGAGGTATGTTAGGTTATACTGGAACATACAAGGGACATAAGGTTTCTGTTATGGGTTCTGGTATGGGTATGCCTTCTATAGGTATCTATTCTTATGAGTTATTCACATTCTATGGTGTTGAAGCTATCATCCGTATCGGTTCAACTGGTGCAATGAAAGCTGATATTGATCTATATGAAGTCATCTTAGCAAACGGTGCTTATTCTGAGTCTTCATATGCTGAACAATTCTGTGGCTATACAGATAAAGTCATGAAACCTAATGCTGAATTATGTGAACAGTTAAAAGAAAGTGCAAAGAAGTTAAACTACAACTTGATTGATGGTTGTGTAGATTCTTCTGATGTCTTCTATTATGATGAAAGTGTTATGGCTGAAAGAGTTGGTACAGCATTAAATGAATACAACTGTGTATGTGCTGAAATGGAATCATTTGCTTTATTCACTAATGCTCGTAAGTTAGGTAAGAAAGCTGCATGCTTGTTGACTGTTTCTGATAACTTGATGACACATGCTGAAACTACTGCTGAAGAAAGACAATTATCTTTCACTAAGATGATGGAAGTTGCACTAGGGGTAGCAGAGTTATACGACTAATATTGCGATTTTATAAAGATGAGTTTGTTACTCATCTTTTATTATGGCAAAATTTGAGTTAAGACTATTTTTTGTTGTAGAATATTTTAGGGAGTAAATGGATGAATAAAGAGATAGATATTTCGAGTGTTGTATTAAAGACTGATAGATTATTATTACGAGCTTGGCAAGAAAGTGATCTTGATGATTTCTACCAATATGCTAGGGTTGATGGTGTAGGACAAATGGCTGGTTGGGCACCTCATAAAGATAAAGAAGAGAGTAGAAAGATCTTGGAAATGTTTATAAATGAAAAGAAAACTTTTGCTTTGGCTTATGGTGATAAAGTCATTGGCTCTTTAGGTATTGAAAAATATGATCAAATAAAATTTCCTGAATTTGATGATTTGGCTACTAGAGAATTAGGTTTTGTTTTGTCTAAAGAATATTGGGGGCAAGGTTTGATGAGTGAAGCTGTAAAAGAAGTATGTCGTTATCTTTTTGAAGAAGTAAAACTTGATCAGGTAGTCTGTGGTCATTTTTTGAGAAATACTAGATCCAAAAGAGTACAAGAAAAATGTGGCTTTGTTTTCTATAAAGAGTATGAATATCATACAAGAATGAATACTATAGAAACATGCGTATTAACTATATTGACTTATGAACATTATAAAGAATTGCAGGAGGTAGAGTAATGTTAGCAGATTATCATGTACATACATATTATAGTGATGATTCCGATTATCCAATGGAAGAAGTAGTTAAGGATGCTATTGCGTTAGGCTTAGATGAGATCTGTTTTACGGATCATGTTGATTATGGTGTTAAAAGAGATCATGATGATCCTAGAGGAATGCTCAAAAGAGAATTTGATGGTGTAGTTTTATCAAATGTTGACTATCCTAAATATTTCGCTGAGATTGATAGCTTAAGAAAAAAATATGAAGGTAAGATCAATATCAAGCAAGGATTAGAGTTTGGTATCCAGACAACAACTATCGATGATTTTGAAAGACTATTTAATAAGTATCCTTTAGATTTTGTCATCATGTCAGTGCATCAGGTAGATAACTTAGAATTTTGGGAACAAGATTTCCAAAGAGGAAAAACACAAGATGAGTATAACTACCTTTACTATAAAGAAATCTTAGATGTCATTAAAGTTTATAAAGATTATAGTATCTTAGGTCATATTGATTCGATCGTTAGATATGACTTAGCTGGAGAGTATCCTTTTGAAAAGATCAGAGATATCGTTACAGAGATATTAAAGACTGCGATTAGTGACAACAAAGGAATTGAGGTAAATACTTCTTGTTTTAGATATGGCTTAAAAGATCTTACTCCTTCAAGA
The DNA here is from genome assembly GCA_963606005.1 of Anaerovoracaceae bacterium. Taxonomy (GTDB): domain Bacteria; phylum Bacillota_I; class Bacilli_A; order Erysipelotrichales; family Erysipelotrichaceae; genus UBA1783. The sequence continues at coordinate 1,403 of CAVCVO010000029.1, read as the reverse complement.
GATATCATTAGATTATATAAAGAGCTTGGTGGAAAGATCATCACTATTGGTAGTGATAGTCATAAGAAAGAACATTTAGCTAATAAGATAAAGGAAACTAAAAAAGAATTATTAGATATGGGATTTGAGTATTATTGTACTTATGATAAGATGACACCTACTTTCCATAGGTTAGATGATTAGTTGTTGAAGGCTCTATTTTGAGCCTTTTTATGTGCAATCTTGGAAAACGCACAAAATCGTCATGTTTTTACCTTGGAAAACGCACAAAATTAGTGTATAATTTCCTTGGAAAACGTACAAATTTGGTTTTGAAGGAGATTGTTGCTAATGTTAAAAAGAAAAATAGAAAATGAAATTCAAGATTGGATAAAAAATGATGATAAAGCATTGTTGATTTATGGCGTACGTCAGGCGGGTAAGACTTATACGATTCGGAAGTGCTTGAAAGATGCGGAATGTGACTATGTTGAGTTTAATCTTATAGAGCAGCCGGAACTTGTTGATATTATAAATAATTCTACTAGCACAAATGATCTTATTTTAAAAATTTCTTTATATAGTGAGAAACAAATAGTTGCTGGAAAAACATTTATCTTCTTTGATGAAATACAAAAGTGCAAGGATATTGTAACTAAAATTAAATTTCTTGTTGATGATAAAAGATTTAGATACATTTTATCTGGATCATTGCTTGGTGTAGAAATTACAAATCTTAAATCAGCACCTGTTGGTTATTTGAGGACAATTACAATGTATCCATTGGATTTTGAAGAATTTTTACAGGTGTTTAATGTAAGTGATGAAGTGATTAACACTTTACATAGCAGTTATCTATTACAAAAACCAGTTGATAATTATATTCATAATAAAATAATGGAAATATTCAATTTGTATTTGATCGTAGGTGGAATGCCTGCTGCTGTTGAAAAATATCGAACAACTAGTGATATAGATGCTGTAATGAGTGAGCATAATTCAATCATAGAACAATACAAATTAGATTTTACTCAATACGAAAATGAAGACAAAAAATTATTGATATCGCATATTTACGAGCTGATACCTGCTGAATTAAATGAGAAAAATAAGAGATTTAAAGTTTCGGATATTAATAAGAATTTAAGATATGAAAGAGTAAATGACAGCTTTACTTGGCTATGGAAATCAGGAGTTGCTTTGGGAACATTCAATACAACTGAACCAACGGTCCCATTAATGCTGAATGAGAAAAGCTCTTTGTTGAAGATGTTTTTATCCGATGTTGGTTTATTAACAACTATTTATGGCAAAAATTGCAAGTTAAAGATCGTTAACAATGACAAAGATATCAACAAAGGGGCAATCTATGAAAATGTTGTTGCACAAGAATTGTGCTGCCATGGTTATCCTTTATATTACTA
>CAVCVO010000028.1:0-30198 GCA_963606005.1 Anaerovoracaceae bacterium | reverse complement strand
TGACAACAACATTCATGATCATCATCCTCATCCTCGTCTTCATCATGATGGTGATGATGGCAACAACATTCATCATCTTCATCCTCATCGTGATGGTGATGCTCATGTTCAACTTCTTCTTTTAATTTTTCTAATTCTGTATTTAAAGTATCTTTATGCTCCATTGTCTCAACGATCTTTTCACCACTGATATCATCCCAAGGAGTTGTGATGATAGTAGCTACAGAATTCTTTTCTCTGATCATCTTAACAATAGCATCTAACTTTTCTTCAGATAATGCTTGGCTTCTACTAATGACGATGCAATTAGCATGTTCGATCTGGTCATTGTAGAATTCGCCAAAGTTTTTAGCGTACATTTCAACTTTCTTACCATCGCAAATTGTAGTAAAACTACTTAATTCAATATCATCACTATCAACATTTTGTACAGCTTTAATGACATCAGATAATTTACCAACACCTGATGGTTCAATGATGATCCTTTCTGGTTGCATTTCCTCAATGACTTTCTTTAAAGCCTTTGTAAAGTCTCCTACAAGTGAGCAACAGATACAACCTTGGCTCATCTCTTTTATCTCAATACCTGCATCTTTTAAGAAGTCTCCATCAATACCGATCTCACCAAATTCATTTTCAATGATCACGATCTTTTGATTACTATAAGCTTCTTTGATCAATTTTCTAATTAATGTTGTCTTACCAGCTCCTAAAAAGCCAGAGAATATATCAATCTTGGTTTTCATACTTTTCCTTCTTTCCTTCACACAAAAGATATTTTAGCACTTTTTAATTTAAAGTGCTAAAAATTTGACTTATTCTTCTTTTTTCTCTCTCTAACAAGTTCAAAATCAATGTCTTGTCTTAATAAATTGACATCAACACAACGTACTTTAACGATCTGACCAATCTTATAAGACTTATTGAACTCTTCACAACTTAAAGATCCATCATCAGCTAATTGATAGAATCCTTGTAAAGTACTTATATGTACTAATCCTTCAATAGTATTTTCTAACTTAACATAGAAACCATAAGTGGTAGTAGAAGAGATGACTCCCATAAATGTTTCATTCACATGACGAGACATATATTCACACTTTAACAAGTCCGTTATATCTCTTTCAATCTTGGTAGCTTCTACTTCTCTTTCAGAAGATTTCTTAGCAATTAAAGCATTGTCATACTTATCTTGTGGCATTAAAGAATAATCAGGTTGACTAATGACATATTTCTTTAACATCCTATGAACTTGTAAGTCAGGATATCTTCTTATTGGTGAAGTGAAATGACAATAATCTTCAAGTCCTAAACCAAAGTGACCAATACTCTCATTCTCATATTTAGCTTTTGCCATCGAACGCAATAAGAATGTTGAGATGATCGGATATTCTAAAGAATCTTTAAATGAGTTTAAGCAATCTTGTAGTTGCTTAGGATAGATATTATCCTTTTTACCTTTGAAATGATACCCTAATGATTCCACTAGATTATAGAAAACTTCGATCTTTTCGGGCTTTGGATGATCATGGTTACGATAGACCATTGGGTATTCCAATACTCTCATATGAGAAGCAACAGTCTTATTAGCTTCGATCATAAAACATTCAATGATGCCTTGTGATAAACCAGTCTCGGCTGCTTTAACATCAACTACTTTTCCTTGTTTATCTAAGATGATATCACAATCATCACTTTCAAAATCAATACTACCTTTTTCTGAACTCTTAGCTTTTAATTTATCAGATAATTCTCTAGCATTAGCTAACATATCTAACAAACCACTATATTGTTTAATGAGTTTTTCATCGCCTTCAAATATAGCATTGACTTTATTATAAGTCATACGATATTTTGATCTAATGACTGACTTATAGATATCATAACTTGTCATATCTCCAGTTGGATCATAATGCATCTCACAAGTCATAGCAAGTCTATTCTTATTGGGTTGTAAACTACATAACTCATCTGATAACACGTTCGGTAACATCGGGATGACATGTCCTGGATAATAAATAGAAGTACCTCTTTTTAATGCTTCTTTATCAATGGCACTATTAACAGTCACATAATGAGAAACATCCGCAATATGAACCTTTAAAGTATAATTATCATCTTTGTCCTTCTCAATGAAGATAGCATCATCAAAATCCTTAGCATCATCCCCATCAATAGTGATGATAAGCTCATCTGTACAATCATGTCTATCTTTATAGTCTTCTGCTTTGATATCATCAGTAAACAATTTAGCTTCATTTAAACAAGTACTAGTAAACTCCGTAGAGATATCATGGGAATATAAGATAGATAACTCTCTTACTTCACTGCTATAAGCAAAGCCTAAAACTTTTTCTATACGCAATTGTTTCTTTTGATAATCAGAAATATAACATCTAACTTTAACATTATCTTTTAGATCAAATTGTTCATAATTGATGATCTTATACCCCTTTGGAAAAGAAGGATCATCACAAGAAAAATAAGTCTTTCCTCTTTTGATCCTTATTAATCCAACAACATAAACAAGATTATGCTTGATGACTCTAACTACACTTGCCGTATGGCCACTAACCCGATAAACGATCTCATCATTATTCAAGCAATTAAACTTGATCGCATTTTTAACTTCAATGAGTTCTCCTCTAAATAATACAAAGCTCTTACCATTTCTCTTAACAATAAGATCTCCTTTAAAAGAATCTTGAGAAGTCATCAACTCATATCTTTCATGTTCATTCAGAAAGACTTTATCTTCATCAATGAGCTTATTTAATGTCTTAACTAACTGTGTATACTCTTTCGCAGCTAATTTCAACTGCTCACTGATCTCTAAAGCTGAATAATCTTTACCTTTACTAAGTATCTCTAATATCTTTTCTTCCATTTTTACTCCTTTCCGAAAATGATCCATTTATTAAAATCTAAAGTAAATAAATGGATTGTAATTTGAACTCAACAGGAACATAACGCACATCAAAAACATGCCAAGTAAAGCTATATTTTCAACCATCAAATACCACGAATTGTTTTTACCCTTATTTCTAATAGCATGATAAATAGGACAACTAAAAATGATCGCTGGTATAAAATATAGGAAATAATAGAAAATATTTGAATTGATATAGAACAGATCAACAAGATCACTACTTGTAAAACTGAACATATTTTTTAAATAATACAACAATGTATTAAGATCTTCTATTTTAAATATTGTCCAACCAACTACAACGATAAACAATGTCACAATATGATTAATGCCTTTAGGCAATTTTATTTTCTTATCTATCAATAATAAAATGCCATAATATATGCCCCATAAAATGTAGTTATAACTTGCTCCATGCCATAATCCAGTCAAAAGCCACACACATAAGATATTAAATACATGTCTTGACTTACTTACTCGATTTCCTCCTAAAGGTATATAAATGTAATCTCTAAACCAGCTAGATAAAGAAATATGCCATCTACGCCAAAACTCAGTGACAGTTTTGGAAATATAAGGATAGTTGAAATTTTCCAAAAAATGAAAACCAAATATTCTTCCTAATCCGATAGCCATATCACTATAACCTGAAAAATCAAAATATAGTTGGAAAGTGTAAGCAATAGCACCTATCCAAAATATCAGTGAACCGCTAATTTCAGAACAATTACCTACAATAGTATCAGCGATCAATGCCATTTGATTTGAGATCAAGATTTTTTTAGATAGACCAACAATGAATCTTTTTGTGCCATAAATAAAATCATCTACCGTAGTTGTACGTGTTTCTAAAGAAGCACAGATATCATCATATCTAACGATTGGTCCTGCAATCAGTTGGGGAAATAGGCACACATACAATGCTAAGTTGAAAAAACTTTTTTGCACTTCTACCTTACCACGATATAGATCTATCAAATAAGATATGGCTTGAAATGTAAAAAAACTGATACCAATAGGTAAAGCAAGATTCAACTTAGTAATGTTGCTCTTAAATAATGAATTAATGATATCTATCAAAAAGTCTGTATACTTAAAAAATACCAAAAATGATAAGATACAAACAAGTGACAAGACAAATACACCCTTTTTATGATATTTGTTTAATAATAAACCAAATAGGTAAGTTAAAAGTATTACAAATAACATCAAAAACAAGTAAACCGGTTCACCCCATGCATAAAAAATAAGAGAAAATATCAATAATATGATATTACGGTATCTAATATCTTTTATTAGGAAATATAAAGCTAATACTAATGGCAAAAAGCCAAATAGAAATGTTAAACTACTAAATAACATACTCTCCTCCTTGATAATTCATACTCATCGTTTCTAGTTCTTTAACTCACATGATTCCATAACGAAGAAAGTACTATTACCGATCAATAACACCTTTGTAATGTTATTTTCTTTTACAAATTTATCAAATTCAAAATCTGTATTGTGTCTTAGATCGACAGAAAATGTCTTGTTATAATTACTAGCAATAAGAGGTATGATCGCATTATCATAAGATTCGCCAATAACCAAAATATTTTCTTTATTAGGATCTTCATAATCAAATTCCACTAAAGCATAATCATAACCATAAAAATCTCCGTAAGAAATACTATTATATAATCCATTAAAATATCCTTCTTGGTCACTGTATTCTTGTTCATTACCATTTACATATGTTTTATGTGGCTTAAGATCAAACTTATAGGCATAAAACTCATCAGAATAAGTGATAGAAGATGATGCAGCGGAGCTTCCTTTGCTTCCCATAAATCTAAGATGCAAGTCAACCAACTCTGTTGGTTCGATCACATCTTCAATTCCCAGTAATTTAGCAACTCCTAAATAACCATTATATGAACCATAGTAATTCCAATGATGATCAGTTTTATAAAAACTCTTGGAAAAATCTTCATAACTATCTATTTCAAATCTAGAGATATTATCTACATTTAGATTATCTCTTAAATATTCATAAATTCCCATTTTTTCATTTGTCTCAAAATTAATGTCTGTATCTTTTTCAACATAGTAAACATAAAAATCTATATCAGTATACTTAGCGAAATATTCATTTAGGTTTTTAATCCTTTTATCATAAGCATCTTTATTAGATTCGAGAGTTCCATAATAATAAACGATATGATCATTAAACAAATATAGATCATTTAAAGGAAGATATTCATTTTTGTGACTCGCATATATATTTGAATTAACAATCTTTGTTGTTAAACTTGTAAAAGCATTATATGTCCTCTTTAATAAAAATGTTAAAGGTATTTGGTCTGCATATGTTGCTTCAATATTATCTTGAACTTCATTATCCAAAATCTTTTCAAGTGTTACTTTTTCAAAATATTCTGCCGTTCTATTCTCGTAATAATTGATCTCATTTGGATCGATTATAGGTTTTACAAACCCGCCAAAGATTACCAAAAGAAAGATGAACAAAAAAGTTATATTAATGAAGTTATTAATTCTATTCTTCTTAGTTGTTTTATCATCAAGCATAAAAAAGCCCCCTTAAACGAATATAGTTTACCATAAATCAAAATAAAAGAGAGTTTCAAACTCTCTTAAGCGTACTTTTCATCAAGATATTTTAGAGCATCAAATAGTACTTGTACAAACTTTTCTCTATCAGTATGAGTTAATACTGTCTTAGGATCATCACATTTACCAATATGAGCACCACCTCTAAAATCACAGACAGTCATACCTCTTGTGTATTCTCCTCCACATTCAATATCTACTCGCATTTCTTCTGTTTCAAAATATTCAGGATGCATTAAGTAGATGATCGGAGTCATATCATAAATGACAGTCTTATTCCAACCATTTTTAGCACAATATTGACCATAGTATTCAAATAAGTCATATGCTAGTTTAGAGGCTCTTCCGCCTTCCTTAAACTTTTCTACTTCAGTAAATAATACACCACCTTCATCACAAGCTTCTGTTGGTGCCATTATTATCTTAATGCCACTATCAAAGACTATCTTAGCAGCTTCTGGATCTTGGAAGATATTAAACTCAGCTTTTGCTAAGATATTGCCACCATAAATAGAACCACCCATTAAAGCGATGCAATCGATCTTTTCTTTTAATTCAGGATAAGTCTTTAAGAAGATGCCAATGTTAGTCAAAGGTCCTAAGGTGATAAGTGTTACATTCTCTTCACTTTGTGAGATTGTATCCTTTAAAAACTCAATAGCATGTCTCTTATCTACCTGTTTCTTTGGCTCAGCTAAGACAGGGCCAGCCATGCCACTTTCACCATGGACAAAAGCAGCTGTCTGAACTTTTCTTAAAAGTGGATGCTCATAACCTTTAGCGACATCAATGTCTTCATTAAAGAATTCTACTAACTGTAAAGCATTTCTTGTAGTATTTTCTATTGTTGAATTACCACAGATAGTAGTGATACCCAGTATATTAAAATACTCAGGATTAGCTAAAGCTACTAAGAAAGCGATGGCATCATCATGACCCGGATCGCAATCAATAATGATATTTCTTCTTTTCAAAACAATTCCCTCCTATTCTTGATTGTTTTATTCTCTTTACTAATTTCTATATATGTCTTTCTATATTAAAGATTATAAAGTTTAGTATATTTATTAACTAAATAGTCAACATAATATTGTGGGTCAAAATCTTCACCAGTAGCGATCTTGATCTGCTCTAGTGGTGAATATAAGCCACCATATTGATGAATATGTTCTCTTAACCAATCTTTTAATTTAGAGAATTGATCATTAGCTAAGGCTTCATCAATATCAATATCCTTACTCATAGCGTGAACAAATTGAGCTGCATAACCACTACCTAAAGCATATGTAGGGAAATAACCGAATGAACCACTACCCCAATGCATATCCTGTAAGATGCCTTCTTTATCATTAGGTACATCAATCTGTAAGTATTCTTTATATTTTTGATTCCATACTTCTCTTAAGTTCTTAGGATCGATAGAACCATCAAAGATACCTTTTTCAATCTCATAACGGATAACGATATGAAGTGGATAAGTAAGCTCATCTGCTTCTGTTCTTACTAATGAAGGGATTGCTTTATTAATCGCTTTTACATACTTTTCTTGATCAATACCTTCTAACTGTTCAGGGAATAATTCTTTGATATCTTTAAATAACTTATCCCAAAAATGTGGATTTCTGCCTAAATAGTTTTCAAACAAACGAGATTGTGATTCATGCATACCACTACTCATATTATTGAAGCAGAATGTTTCGGCGATATCTTCCCTTACAGAATAATTGTAATTAGCATGTCCTGCTTCATGAATCACTGAGAAGATCGAACTGATAAGATTATCTTCATAGTAGTGAGTAGTTATACGATTATCATATTTACTTAAAGAATCTGTAAATGGATGCTCTGACTCCAATAAGACACCTGCTTCAAAATCAAAACCAATATACTCCAATATCTTTTTCATTAAGATTTCTTGTTTTTCTCTTGGATAGTGTTTATAAACAAAACTATCATCAATCTGCTGTGTTTCATTGATCTTTTTGATGAGTGGTACAATGCCTTCCTTTAATTGTTCAAAGAAAGCATCATATTTTTCAATAGTCATGCCTGGCTCATAATCATCTAAGAAGATATCATAACCTTTAAGCTTACCTTCACGATACTTAAGTAATTGTTTACTATATTCAATTGTCTTTAATAAGTAAGGTTCAAATGAAGCATAATCATCATTTTGTTTAGCTTTTTGCCAAGCCTGACCACTTTCCATTTGATTCTTAGTCATCTCAACATAGAATTCTTTAGGAACACAACGTTGTTTATCTAGATCGATGATTTGCCAATTGATGATCCTTTTTGTTTGCTCATCAACATCATCACTTTCAACTAGCTGTTTTAATAAGTTATAAAACTCATCACTAGTAGTCAATGAATATAGTTCACCACTTAGATAAGCTAATCTCTCATTACGATAAGCATCTCCCTTTACAGGAGCAATAGTATCTTGATCTAAATAAATTGTTCCAACAGCAAGTTGCATTGCTGATATCTCAAACATTTTCTCTTTATATTTTTTTAATAAATCGTTCATTTTTACTCTCCTATTCCAAAGCAGTTGATATTAGTGGTACTAACTGCTGTTTACGGCTTATTACTTTTGGTAAGAAGATAAAGCCATCTTCTTGCTTACCATTCTTTTCAAATAATTCATCTAACTTATGAGCTTCTTGTCCTACAGCTAAGATATATGAACCAGTTCCATCAATTAGAGAGAAAGCCATCATGACGATATCTGATGATGAATCACGGCTATAATCGCTTAAGACAGTAGCCATATCCTCTTTTAATGGTTTAATCGAATCAAAGTTAACGATATTACATTGACTTACTGTGACTTTCATCTTATTGATCTCAAATTGTTTCAAGTCATTTCTAAAGATAGCTGAAGGTGCTTTATTTGATAAGTTTGCTCCAGCTGCTAAGATCTGTTGACCTAACTTCACAATATCCATACCAGCTCTTTTTGCTAATCTATTAGCTATCTCAATATCTTCATCTGTACAAGTGACTGATTTAAAATTAACTGTATCCGATATGATGGCACAACATAATAGGCCTGCCAAGTCACTAGGTATGATCATGTTATGTTCATCAAAGATCTTGGTGATGATTGTAGCAGTACAGCCCACTTGCTCATTTCGGAAAAAAACAGGGGTAGAAGTTATAAGTCCACCTATCCTATGGTGATCGATGATCTCCATAATATTAGCTTGTTCTGCTCCTTCAATAGATTGGGACAATTCATTGTGATCGACTAATATCAGATTACGGTTAGTATGTTTAAATACATGGTAACGCGATAAAGTACCAATGATATGATTATGACTATCTAAGATTGGATAACTACGGAAACGTGACTTATTGATTTTTGCCTTAACATCATCAACATAATCATCATATTTAAAAGAAGTCAATTCTGTGCTCATGATCTTATCAATCGTTGTCGCATAGTAGATATTCTTGCTGATATCATAGATATTCTTGTCACATAATAATAAGTTGCATTGATATTTTTCAGCAAGTGCGATGATCTCATCAGAAAATCTATCCAACTTAGTAGCGATCAAAGTTGCTGCTTGATTTTTGATGACATGAGTGATGATCTCTTCATCACTACCAGTGATGACGATCTTATCCTTACAGCCATCATCATATGGATCAGCTACGATATAAACGTGACCATCAGTATGTTGATCAATAGCTTTATAAACAAGCTGTGCTTGTAAGAATTCAGCGATCTGAGTGATATCAGTCTCTCTGATCAAACGGTTATTGTAATCTTGATGTGGGACTAAAGGACTAGTGATATCTGAGATCGTAGCCATACCCAAAAGGTGCTTCTTCTTATCAACTATCGCAATGACCTTTTTATTGTTTTTGATCATCTTCATAAGAGCTGTATACAAGGTATCTTCTTTATAACAGGTAATGACATCATCAAACTCAATATCCCTAACTCTTGTCTTGATGTCTTTGACTAACGGTGGAGCAAATTCATTAAAGAGATTTAAAACGTATTCAGTTTCTTGATTGATCTCTCCAATACGTACCGCCATCGCATCAAAGCCTAACTGTTGTTTGAAATAGGCATAAGCCATCGCTGAAATGATCGAATCAGTATCAGGATGTTTATGTCCAGTAATGTAAATGGTCTTTCTTGCCATAAGGTAAATCTCCTTTACACATATATTATAGACTAAATGCGTATTTATTTTGAATTATTGACTTTAATAAATGTATAATGTATAAGGTGGTGATTGTGGTGAACAACTCAGAATATAGCGATAAACTCAATGTTTTAGATGAAATGTTATTAGAAACATACTCACAGAAATTAGAAATATTAGAAAAGCAACAATCAGAAAAGTATGTCTTACAGACTGGTAAGTCAAATACTCAAGCAATCGAAAAAGCAAAAGCTAATTTTAGTAGTCAATTACAACTTTCTCAAGATAACTTTATCAAACTATTAGAGCGTAATGATTCTTTCTTTACTAGAAGTGATAAAGATACTACTAGCTATGATGATCCAATATTTGCTTTAAATAACCAAGCAAAAAAAGACACAGACCCAAATAAAGTTAATGCTACTTTGGGAACGCTATTAGACGAAGATAAGCAGATCTGTGTTTTTGATAGTGTCTACGACTGTTTTGATAAAGTAGAAAACAAGCAAAAAGCTAGCTACTCTTCTTCTATCGCTGGAAATAGTGATTACAACCAAGCAGTATTTGATAATATCAATCAAAAAAACAATATCCACTTAGCTAATAAGACTATCGCATCTGCTGGTGGTAGTGGTGCTCTATATCTTTGTTTCAATTCTTTCCTAAGTGAAGGCCAAGAAATACTAATACCAGAAACAAGTTGGACTTCTTATGAACTAATGGCTGAACAAGCTAGTTTAAAAGTAGTCAACTATAAGCTTACTGATGAAGAAAATAATGTTGATCTAAAAGATTTAATGTTAAGATCATTACAGATCATCAAAAAGCAACATAAACTAGTTGTGCTCATCAATGATCCTTGCCAAAACCCAACAGGTATCTGTTTAAGTGACAACTATTGGAAGATACTTATTGAATACTATAATCGCTTAAAAGAATATGGCAAAGTCATCATTATCAATGATATTGCCTATATTGATTATGCTTACAATGATCCATTTGAGCATTTCACGCATTTTAATGATATCGATGATCATATCTTGATCAATATCGCTTATAGTTGTTCTAAGAGTTTGACTGCTTATGGTATGCGACTAGGAGCAAATATCATCTTACATAAAGATGAAAAAGTAGTTCAAGAAGTATTTGATTATATGTTGAAGAATTGTCGTGCTACTTGGAGTAATGTCAATAATGGCTTTATGATAACTTATGTCAAACTTATGAAAGAACATTACCAACAATACCAACAAGAAAAAGATAAAGCTGTAGAAATGTTAAAAGAAAGAAGTGAAGCTTTCTTACAACAAGCTAAAGAAGTTAAGCTGCCTATCTTCCCATATACTAGTGGTTTTTTCATCACTGTTAAGATAGACGATGATGACCTATTAGATAAAGTTCAAAAGAAACTCATGGAAAAACACATCTACGTAGTTAAATTCAAGAAAGGTTTACGTGTATCGATCTGTTCGATCACAAAAGAACAGTGTGCTTACTTGCCTAGCAAGATAAAAGAAGCAATAAAGGAGTGTCAACTATGATCAAAGTAGCCATCATGTATGATTTTGATCAAACTTTATGTACAAAGAATATGCAAGAATATTCTCTTTTACCATTTCTCAAAGTAGATGCTAATACTTTCTGGCAAGAAGTTGGTGAACTCTCTAAAAAAGATAATATGGACTCCATCTTATCTTACATGTATCTCTTAGTAGAAAAAGCTAAAGAAAATAAACAAGTACTAAACAGAGAATTATTTAATGAATTAGGAAAGAATATCGAATATTATCCAGGAGTAGAACAATACTTCAATAGGATCAACTCATACGCTAAAGAAAAAGGCATTGAATTACAACATTACATCATCTCCTCAGGTACAAAAGAGATAATCGAAGGCTGTTCTATCTACCCTTATTTTCATAAAGTATTTGCGAGTGAGTTTCACTACAACACTAATGGTGAAGCAGACTGGCCAGCCGTAGCGATAAACTACACAGGTAAGACCCAATTTTTGTTTAGGATAAATAAAAACTGTTTAGATATCTACGATAATACAACGATCAATTCATTTCAGACACAACGAGATATTCCTTTTACTAGAATGATCTATATTGGCGATGGATTTACTGATGTTCCTTGTATGCGACTAGTCAAAGCTAATAAAGGCTACTCCATAGCAGTTCACACCGAAGATAGCAAGACTTATCAGAAACTATTAGATGATGATAGAGTAAATTTTGTCGCTACAGCTGATTACAGTAAAGATTCACAATTAGATAATATCCTAAAACTGATCTTAGATCAGATAGCAAACCAGGAAAAATTAAGTCAATTTCAAAAGTAGTACCAACTACTTTTCTTTTTTTATGAGACATTATTATCCCTCTGTTTCAGACATTCAGTTATTTTCTTGACACTTATTACGGGTTTTGTTATATTTCAATTGTGATCGTTAGTCAAGCAAGATCATATTTCATTCGTTGTCATTATTTTATATCTCTTTGAGCAGTCATGATTTGTCACATGTCTGCTCCTTTCTTTTATCGAAACAAACAAGAGACTATTTTGTCCCGCAACTTTTCAACAAGACCATTTTTTCTTGACTGAAAAAGTATTAACTATTATATTCTAGTTGTGTTCAGAAAGATCAATCAATAGTTTGTTTTAATGATTTAACATTATTTAGTACCTCCAGGAAGCAGCCATGTTCTAATTTCATGGCTGTTTTCCTTTATAGTAAAGTTTTTTTGTGATAAGACAAAATATTTTTATATCAAACTCATCAAGAGACAATTTAGTCACTTCAAAAAAGTAATCCCGTTTTTTTCTGGACACTTTTATAAGGTTATGATATATTCTCTGCGTAATTGAAAAGGGGGCATCATATGAATAGATTCAATCAAAATTATAGTAGAAGCTTAGACTTTAATCACACTATCGTGTGTGACAGAAAAATTGCCGATAGGCTCTTATTGACTCCAATCGCTGAAACTGATTCGCTATTTTCCATTCTTAACAACGATGTTTGTTTCAATAAGTTATTCCCACTTCCAGAAACTCTTGTTGATGTGAGGTCCTTCAAATATTTCGGCAACTGCAATGAATTTGAAGCACTATCTTGTTATTACATGAGTTTAGATGATCTTCAAAAAGAAGAAGTCAAGAAAGTTCTTGAAAAAAATAATAGCATCTTAGATATGTGTAACTATTGGCTGCGTTGTTCTTACTACCTTACTTATTACCAACAATGCAAGCAACCCATGGATCTTGCCATGAGAGAATATCAAGACTTTAAAGAAGACTATCAAGACATTAAACATAAATTTAAAGATGTCATAGAAGCTGGTAAAGTATTCTTTTCTAACATCAAAAATTATGGTGTCATCTTTGAAGAAGAATGGGTCAAAAAATATTGGGGCATAAAAATAGATAAGGTCGATTATAAATACAAGGCTAGTGTTAGTTATGACCCAGCAATAGATAAATACAGTATATCTTTTACAACTAATGGCTATATTCCTTATGGCTTTATAAATCAATACGGTACTCTTATAGAAGATGGTGATCTTAATTGGTACTACACCAAAGATGAGTATGATGGTGAACATAGTTTTGTTAAAAAGAATGGTATCATATTTGAAAACTGTTATCTTAATGGTCGAAGCAAAATGATCGGTCATTTAAAACAAGGTGTAGATTCTGTATATTTCAGTAAATCTATAGATCCCTATGAAATATAATACTTTACGAATACTTATATAATGCATTAATAGCAGTCTTACGACTGCTATTATCTTTATTTGAACATGATAGTTGATTCTACTGCTTTCTTCCAACCTTCAACTAAGGTTTCAATATCTTGTTTACTCTGTTGTGGTTTAAAGACTCTTTCAACACTGTATTTATCTCTTAATTGATTCTTATCCTTAAAGATGCCAACCGCAAGAGCTGCAAGCATTGCTGCTCCAAGTGCCGTTGTTTCAAAGTTAACTGGTATTACAATTTCAGATTGTAACAAATCAGCTTGGAATTGCATCAAATAGTTATTTCTACAAGCACCACCATCTACTTGTAAAGCTTTTAAAGGTAAACCTGTATCATTTTGCATCGCCTCTATGACATCATAAGATTGATAAGCTAATGATTCTAGTGTTGCTCTTACTAAGTGATCAGTAGTTGTTCCTCTAGTCAAGCCAAATATCGCTCCTCTAACATTTTGTTGCCAATATGGTGCACCCATTCCAGTAAAAGCAGGTACAACATATACTCCTCCACTATCTTCTAATGAACGAGCTATCTTGTCACATTCTCCTGCCGAATCAATAAGTTTTAAGCCATCTCTTAACCATTGAATAGCTGCTCCAGCCACAAATACTGAGCCTTCAAGTACATATACAACCTCATTACCTATCTTCCAACCAACAGAAGTAACAAGTCCATATTTAGACTTAATAGGTTTATCACCAGTATTAAATAACATGAAACAACCAGTTCCATAAGTATTCTTACATTGACCTTCATCAAAACACATCTGTCCAAATAGAGCTGATTGTTGATCCCCACAAACAGCTGAGATTGGCATTTTTTGACCAAATAATTCTGTATAACCATATACTTCTGCTGAATCTTTGATCTCTGGTAATATCACTTCAGGGATGTTCCAAATATCTAATAATTCTTTATCCCAATTTAATGTATTGATATTCATTAACATTGTTCTACTAGCATTAGTGACATCAGTGATATGTACTTTGCCACCAGTCAACTTATAAACTAACCAGCTATCAACTGTACCAAATAATAGTTCGCCCTTTTCAGCTCTTTCTTGACCATTTTCAATATTGTCTAAGATCCATCTAATCTTACTTGCAGAAAAGTAAGGATCGATCTTTAAACCTGTCTTATCTTTGATAATTTCTTCATAGCCCTTAGAAGCTACTTCATCACATAAACTTGCTGTCTGTCTTGATTGCCATACTAAAGCATCATAAACTGGTAAACCAGTCTTCTTATCCCAAATGATCGTTGTCTCTCTCTGATTTGTGATACCGATACATTTGATATCATCAATATCAACCTTAGCCATTTCAACAGCCTTTAAACAAACAAACTCTACACTTGTCCATATCTCATTAGCATCCATCTGTACCCAGCCAGGATAAGGGAAACTATTAGGTATCTCTTGTTGAAAAACACTAACGATATTTAGATCTTCATCAATGACCATTGCTCTTGATGATGTTGTTCCTTGATCTATTGCTAAAATATAATTTGCCATATTATCTAGTGGTATGACTCTTTTCATACCTCCTCCTACTACCAATATGATAACACAAAAACAGTCACGCAGATGAAAAGGTTTACATTTTAAACTAATATGTTGTTTACGCACTTGACATTAAACATTATAATATCCTTAAAGGAGTAAATATGTCTAAAAAAGTAGTAAAAGCAAAACAAGATCTCACTAACTTATCTTGGTCAAAGATAAGTTTTGGTGTCGGTGGCTCTCGTTTAAAATCTTATTCAGATACGAGTAAGGGAAAAACATACTATAAACTTTCCAATTATGATCCTTATTACGGGATCATTGGGCATGAATGTGTCAACGAAATAATTGTGGACAGACTATTAGACATTTTAGCAGTAGAACACTTATCTTATCAATTAATACACGCTGATATATTAGTTGATGATAAAGTCATCGATACCTATTTATGTGCTTCACTTGACTTTAAACAACCTAATGAAAGTAAGATAGCTTTAGATTCTTATTATCAATCTGAAAGGTTCAAAAAAGAAACTCCTCTAGATTTTTGCTTGAGGCAAGGATTCTCTGACTACATCTATCAAATGTTAGTAGTTGATTATCTGATCCTTAATAGAGATAGACATGGTGCCAATATCGAAGTATTACGAAACAACAAAAATAATACAATAAGACTAGCTCCTTTATTTGATCATGGCTTATCTTTACTATTTCAATGCACTAATGATGAAGCTCTAAAAAATGTCGATGTACTAGAAGATAAGCCTGTTCAATGTTTTGTAGGCTCTCGCTCAAGCTATGATAATTTAAAAATTATCCCAACTGGCAAATATCCTAAACTAAACAGTTTAAAAGAATCAGATAAAGATTTCTTATTTGAAGATCTTGATGAAGTTCTTGATAAAACTTATCAAGATAAAATATGGGAAATGATTTATAAAAGGTGGAAAGTATATGAAGATTTATGTAATAAGAAATAATGAAGATAGCCCCTTAAAAGACTTAGGATATTTATTCTTCTTTACAGAAAATATGTTTTATATAGAATTGCCTAAAGATATCAATGAATGGGAAACTCCATTGATACTTTCCTCTTTCGTTAAAAAGAAGCAATATACTGTTGGTGCCTACTTCACTAATCTATGGGTACAACAAAGAATAATCCCCATCGATAGACAAAATCTTGGACAGATCCTCAAAGATAATAATTTGAAAGAATATGATGAATTTCAACTACTTGTCTTAGCTAATGGTAGATGTGCACAAGATGAATATTACATCACTGAAATAAGTGAGGATGAACTACCGTTAGAAATAAAAGAACGTTTAAAAAATGGAAAAAGATTTATTCCTGTACTAAATAACGAATAGGTATTTGAAAGTGTAAAAGAAGAAATTGGTGGTTATGAATTAGCCTGGGAGATTAACCACATCATTTCTAACCAACAATTATATAAAATGGGTAAACCAATTGATCTTACCATTGACGACTTGAATTGTTTTATTAAAACAAGAATCATCAACAGTGAAGAAGCATCTGAACTATTGAACTGCACTAGGCAAAATATCGATGATCTCATCAAAAGAGACAAATTACATCCAATAAAAGTAACAAAGAAAAATAAGCTATTTCTAAAAAGTGAGATTGAGCAAAGATAGAGATACTATCTTGAGAATTAAAGAGAATTTTGCTATTATTACATAGGAAGTGAAAAACATGCGAAAATTTTTATTAATCCTTATTATCACGATGATGTTAATACCAACAAAGATCAAGGCTGCTAATAACAGTGCTACTATATCTTTTACAGGTACTACTAGTACTTACAATAATGAATTAGCAATCATAGAAGTACATTCAATTACTCAAAGTGCTGTAAATAACATCAGTGGTACGATAAATTATGACAAGACAGTCCTAGCAATCTTCAAGATCGAAGTTTCTGATGACTTAGGCGATTGGAACTTCAAGGTAGATAGTTCAAAAGCTGGAACGATCACATTTACAGGAACTAGTAGTAGTGATACCCTTTTACAAGATAGAATGTTATTTAAGATAACCTTCATTGTTCATGGTTCACTTGCTACTTCTACTACTTTAACAACTGGTTCAATCACTTCAAGTGTTAAAACCCAAGAAGAGATAACAGAACAAGTAGTAACTAATCAAGATGAGATTGATAAAGCTAAAGCCGATGGCTTACCTGAAGAAGAATGGCCAGAGCCGATCATCGAAGAAGTTAAGAAGACCGTAGATAAAGACGAAACTATTGAATATGCTTCATCATCACACACAATCAGTATTTCCAAAAGAATAAGCTCCGATTGTTACTTAAAAGAATTAAGCGTTGATGATGCTAATATCTCACCAGTATTCAACAAACTGACTAATGCATATAAAGTCACTATTGACAAAGAAGCTGAAGTAAAAATCAACTACACAACAGAAGATCCTAGTGCAACAGTAGTAATACAAGATGAAGTCAATAACCAAATAGTGATAACAGTTACCGCAGAGAATGGTACAAATAACACTTATGTTCTAACGATCATCCGTCAAGCAAATTATGATAGTACTGATCCAAAGAACAACACGCAAGAAGATGTTGATCCAACAACGAACACAGATGTAGAGCCTACTGAAAAGGTTACTACTAATATAGATACCTCAACATTAATCGTACTTATAGGTTTAAGTATCGTATCAGTTATCGGTATCTCAATCGGTTCAATCTTAATTTATAAAGGAAGTCGTCAATAAAATACGACTTCCTTTTTTTATTGTATAATAAAATCTAAACAAACATCTTTTAATATATCTTCAGCCACATAATAAAATACATCCAAAAATGTTATAAATAATAATAGTGTGAGGTGGAAATAATCATGAATGAAGAAAAAAGATATTATAAGCCTGATTATAGTAATCTACCACCAGAACTAAGTAAGAAAATTTTTGATACAATTGTTAATACTCCTAAACCTAATATGAAATCACTACAAAAAAAAGCCGATATCTTTAGAGACAACATTCGAAAGGCTAAAGAAAATGGAACATATTAGTTCAATACTATCCATGTCCTAAACCCCAAAAGTTAGACAAAAAAATTACTTACTTTACTCTGCGTTTTTTGAAGAAGAAAACAATTATATGCGTACTTATTTTATTCGAGATATTAGTACCAATGAATTAGTATGCTACTTTTCATTAAAAGCAGGTTTAATCTCCTTTAATGAAATATCAAGCAACAAAAAAGTTTCTTTCGATACATTGCCAGGGATTGAGTTGGCTAATTTTGCAGTAAATGATGTTTATATTCACAATCATCCAAACGCAAAAGGGATTGGTTTACTTATATTTTTAGATTTCATTATTCCAATAGTCAGAAGAGTTTCAATTGAAGTTGGAGTTCGAATAATTTATATTTTTGCACTTCCTTTTGAATCACTAATTAACATATATCTTGACTACGGTTTTAAAAGATTATCAAAAAGCAATGAAAATCAATTACACAGAAGAATCAAACCATCTTATGATGAAAACTGTATCTTTATGTATCAAATGATTTAAAAAGGGCCACTTTAGACAAGTGACTCTTTTTTTGACCAAATTCAAGAAAAGACAATTCTCTCTGTTTTACTTGCTTATCAATTTTTTCATTACTTCTTGAGCTAATGGACAATCATAATTTTCAATATTTCCTTCATCAACATAAGTAGCTAAACTTGGATCTAATGGTAGTTTTGCTAATATGTCTAGATTAAATCTTTGAGCTAATAATTCTGTTGAATCTTTACCAAATAGCTCAACTTTATGTCCACATTCATCACAAACAATATAGCTCATATTTTCGATCAAACCATAGATATTGATATTCATCATTTCAGCCATTCTAACAGCTTTTTCTACGATCAATGAAACTAATTGTTGAGGAGTAGCTACAATGACTACACCATCAAGTGGTATTGATTGGAATACTGTTAGAGATACATCGCCTGTTCCTGGTGGCATATCTACAAACATATAATCTACTTCACCCCAATTTACTTCAGTAAAGAATTGCTTTACTAAACTAGCAATGATCGGCCCACGCCATAATACTGGTTCACCTTTTTGAGCTAGTATCAAATTAGTAGAAACTACCTTGATACCAGTAGATGTTACTGCTGGCTGAATAGTCTTACCATCACCTGTTAAAAAGCCATTTAAACCAAATGCTGATGGGATACTTGGTCCAGTGATATCAGCATCTAATATCGCACACTTATAGCCCATCTTTGTAGCAGCAGTTGCCAATAAAGATGTGACAGAGCTTTTACCTACTCCACCTTTTCCTGATACAACGCCAATGATCTTTTTGATATTACTACTTTCATTAGCTTGTAATGTTGTTATTCTTTCAGCACAATCTTTGCCACAAGAAGAACAATTATGATCACAATTACTCATATATCTTACTCCTAACTTTCCTCATTGATATTTTACTCGCTTTTATCTTTCTTGCAATCTTTAATGCTCACAGATTGGAAATTCAAAGAAGAATGTAGTTCCTTCTCCTACCTTTGAGCTTACTCCATAATTGACATCATGAAGTTCCAAAATCGTCTTAACTATTGATAATCCTAAGCCACTACCATCATATGGTCTAGTCTTATTACGATCCACTTTGTAATATCTATTCCAAATAAGTGGTAATTGATCTTCTGGTATACCTTTACCATGATCAGTCACTTCAAAGCGAATAACTTTACTTATTTTCTTGACTACTAATTCGACTATCTTGTCTTGACCACCATACTTAACAGCATTGTTCATTAGATTTCTTAATACTTGTAACAATTTTATTGGGTCTGCTTCTATATAACCAAGATCATCTTCACATTTTAATTGAACATGATAACCACTACTCTCTAACATTTTTGAATAGTGATTATAGAAATCATAGACAAACTCATAAACATTGATCTGTTTACGATTTAATTGTTGATCTTCAGATTGAAGTTTAGATGCGTCCAACATATTGTTAACAAGCTGAGTCAAGTGATTAGCTTCATCAATGATGACTTGAATATTTTCTTTAGTATTCTCATTAGGTATATCTCTTATGACTTCGCCATAACCAGAGATCATCGTAAGTGGTGTCCTTAAGTCATGAGAAACATTGGCGATAAGTTCCCTCTGCATCTTTTCAACTTTTCCTAACTGTACAGTCATGTTATTTAATGAATCGGCTAACTCTTGTATTTCTGCATAATCATTTTGTTTGAACTCAACAGCATAATTACCTTTAGTTATCTCTTTAGTCATCTTATTGATCTCTTTTATTGGCTTAGATATCGTCTTATAGATGATGAGCGATAAAATGATTGACAAGATCAACATGATGATAGCGATCATATAGATCTGCTCTCTTATCGCAATGATCGTTGATTGAATCGGGACGATATTACCATAAGTAGCGATCTTTATAGTCTGCCCTTGATCATTAACTGTTGAAGTTAAATATAATACTCCTTTGCTTTTAAGATCAAATTGTCTTAATAGTTGCTTATAATCAGATTGAACTATGACTAAAGTATCATCATTTTGAATAAAAACAAAAGTATCTTCATCTTTTAATCTATTAGCGATCTTCTGTAATTGTACCAATACTTTTGAAGTTTCATTTTGCACGGAATCAGGATTGATAGTTATCGCATACCCTGATTCTTCATTAATGATCTCTACCGATAAGTCATAACCAGAAACTCTATCATCAAAAGAAAATAATCTATCATCAATATCTTTTTTTATATTATTCGTTACTTTTTTGATCTGCATTATCCTACTGAACTGATAAGTTTTTTCCAAATAATTAACTTGGAAAAACATCAATAGTCCCATAGTGATACAAAAATAAAAAGCAAAGAAGGTAAAAAGCTTCATCTTTAATGAAGCTGATCTTTTCTTTCTTTTTGCTTGAAAGAATGTTCTATCCATCAAAGCGGTAACCTACCCCTCTGACCGTAGCGATAAACTTTTGATATTGACCTAAAGATTTACGTAATAATTTAATATGGGTATCAAGAGTACGATCATCACCATAATAATCATAACCCCAGATTTCAGTTAATAAAGTCTCGCGTGATAAAGCAACATGATTATTCCTAGTAAAATAAGCTAAGATATCATATTCTTTTGGTGATAAATCAACTGTCTTACCATCTACAGTGACAACTCTAGCAGTATAGTCAATATGTAATCCTTCATAATCAGCTACATCTGAGACTTTGCGATTCTTAGAACGTGAAAGAATAGCCGCTACCCTCATCATCAATTCCTTGACTGAGAAAGGTTTAACAACATAATCATCTGCTCCTACTTCAAAGCCATGAATACGATCATATTCTTCCCCTCTTGCGGATAACATGATGACAGGAGTATCTTTAGTCTTTCGTATCTCTTTGACCGTGCTAAAGCCATCTAATTCTGGCATCATGACATCCATAATGATCAGATCAAAATCATTACTGTTGCATAAAGAAATGGCACTAAAACCATCGCCTGCTTCCATGACTTCATATCCCTCAAACACGGCATACTTTTTGATCATCTCTCTGATTTTTACTTCATCATCGACAATAAGCAATTTAGCCATTTGATCACCTCCGCTTATCGTTTAACCTTTTAATCCGTTTGCTTGCCTTTCCATATTTTCTACTACTATATCATAGATTTCACCAAGTGATGCACAATATTCTAATACTTGCCAAGGTTCATTAGTATGGAAATGGATCTTGATGAGTTCATCATCACCTACAGCTAATAAGCAATCACCTTTGAAATGCTCTGTGATATAGTCATGGATCTTATCTTCATCGAGATCATGACCTTCGATCAATAATTGTGTGTCAAATTTGAATTCTATCATTACTCTTTATTTCCTTTCTGTAATGCGATCGCCTTAATAGAAACGACCACGATATATATTGCATAAACAGCAAATGCTATACTCATGATGATCAGAGCGATAGTATTTATGCCGTCATAGCCTTTTTGAGTGATAGTGATATAATCATTTATCACTAATAATATAGGAAGTAATATACCACAAACGATCCTACCAACATTCTTGCCAAAAGATTGTTTAGCATATTCTTCAACTTTACTCTCTTTGATAGGTAAAGTTGCCGAAACATCAGCTAAATTTGGGATGAACTTCTTTCTATAATAGTATTCACCTACCCCAAAGATGATAACACCAACAACCACAGCGATTATCCAATTGTTAGCTAAAAAGCCAATCAACAATAAAGCAGTGATAGCGAGTATTGGTCTTTGGGTTAATAAATTCAATTTACGTTCATCCTCTTTTTCAATCAAATAGAACTTATCAGTCTTCTTATCAAAGATGATCTGTCTATTATGCTTATCTTGATAAACATTGCCTCCTAATGAGATTAATTCTCCTACATTCTGTTTCATAATAATTCCTCCAAGTAGTATCTTTGTACTCTCTTATTTATTGAACAAACGATCTCATCAACGATCGTATCTGCCATATTCGCAAACTCATTTGCTGTGATTATTGAATCACCATCTTTACCGATCAAAGTCACTTTATCATTTAAAGACACATCTTTGATATCTGTAACATCAACCATTAATTGATCCATACAGATCCTACCAACGATCTTAGCTTTTTGACCTCTAATGAGCACATATCCTTTGTTGGATAACCTTCTAGGATAACCATCACCATAACCAACACTTATAGTAGCGATAACTTTTTTAGAATCACAAGTATAAGTATGGCCATAACTGATAGCATCTCCTTTTTCTAAATTTCTAAGTCCACATACTTGACTATACCAACTTAGTAAAGGTAAACGCTCAAACTTATTTTTTACTTCTCCTACATCAAAGCCAAGTAACATAAAGCCAACTCTAACAGCATCATATTTGATCTCAGGATAATTTAAGACACCTGCTGAAGCACTTAAATGTGTCTTACCTGTATTTAATCCTAATGATCTAACTTTATCTAAGAAAAGATCAAAGTTTTCTTTTTGTTTATAAGTATTTTTAATATCTTTTTCTAAAAAACTATCGGAAGTACATAAATGCGAATAAGTACCAGTTACCTTCAAATACTCATTCGAATAAATCTCTTTGATCTCATCTAATGAAGTATCATAAGCTAATAAACCATTACGATGCATGCCTGTATCTACTTGTATTTCAATATGCATCTTAGCCTTTTTTTCTTTAACAAATGCTTCTAACTCTCTAAACTGCTCAATTGAACCAATAGATAAAGTGATGTTTTTTTCTAAGGCAATTTGCCAACCATCTTGATCAACATGACCTAAGATGATGATCTCTTTATCAATATCAGCATTTCTTAATTCAAGAGCTTCGTCAATAGTAGCTACCGCAAAAGTCTCTACACCTAACTTTTCTAAACATTTAGAAGTTTCTACTGCTCCATGGCCATAGAAATCATCCTTTACAACTGGTATGATCTGTTGATCACTAGAAAGATATTCCCTTAAAGCTAGATAATTCTTTTTTAAGTTATCTAAAGATATTTCTACATAACAACGTTTATTATTCATTTTCTTCCTTATATACCACTTTAATGAGCCTATCTAATAATTCAGGATAGCTGACTCCTGCTTTCTGATACATAGCTGGATATAATGAATGAGATGTAAATCCTGGTATCAAATTGGCTTCACAGAAGATGATACCTTTCTTAGAATTAAAGAAATCTACTCTTGCCATTACATCTGAACCTAACATCTTAGCGATCTTTAAACCTAGCCTATTGACCTCTTCTTGTTGCTCTTTAGTAAGATTTTCAGCTGGAACACAGATTCTTGTCTTATAACCATCATATTTTTCTTCATAGCCATACATTTCTGTCTCAACTATTACCTCAAATACTTCAGCAGTAGTATCAGTAGACAATACACCACAGCCTACCTCTGTACCGTCAATGAATTCTTCATATAAGATCTTACTATCATAACTGAAGGCATCATCACTATATTTACAGAAATCTTCATAACTATTGATTTTATGAGCTCCAAAAGAAGAACCTTCTCTTGCTGGTTTTACATAGAATGGCAAATGTAACTTGTTTTCAATTTGTTTAAACATTTCTTCATAAGTAGGATGATCATCTTTATGGAATACTAGATAATCAGCCATTCTGATACCAGCATTACTTGCCATGATATGAGTCAACTCTTTATCCATAGCTAGTACACAGCTCTCTTTACAACTACAAACACAAGGGATCTTATTTAGATAACATAAACCAGCGATCGTACCATCTTCACCATATTGCCCATGCAATACTGGAAAGATGACATCAACCTTATCAATCTTATTAGTAGTTAAGTTATAGAAACCATGATGAACAGCTGATGGGCTTAAGATGACTTCTTGATTATCTTCATATTCTTCCCACTTACCATTTTCAATGTCTTTGATAGCTCCTTGATAATGTAACCATTTACCATCTTTAGTGATACCTACTAGATATTTGTCATATTTTTCAGGCATATTAAGACATACTGAAGTTGCTGACATCAGTGAAACTGGATGTTCACTAGATTGTCCTCCAAATAGGATTGCTACTGTACTCATAAATTAATCCTCCAATGCGGTGATCAGACCGCTAAAATCCATTCCATTACTTGCTTTAAAGAAAACTATATTTTCTTTTTTTATTTCTTTTTTTACTTCTGTTAAGGAAGTTTGCCAATCAATGAACCATTTATTTTCAATATGTTTTTCATTCAAAGCCTCAGATAAATGTTTCATTTCTTTACCAATAAGATATATCTTATTAAACTTAGAAAAATCTACCTTTTCACTGATAGAAGCATGAAGCTTACTAGAATCTTCACCCAACTCTAACATATCTCCAATCACAACTACTTTATTTTCTTTATCATCATATTCAACAAATGTTGATAATGAAGAAGTTAAAGAAGATGGGTTAGAATTGTAACTATCATCAATGATCGTACAATCTTTAATATTTTTAAATTGCATTCTTCTAGGCGTGATCTTTATTTTATCAAATCCTGATTGAATATCTTCATAACTGAAATTTAATTCTCTACCAATCAGTATCGCTGATAAAGCATCAGCTACTTGATACTTGCCTAATACTGGAATTCTAAACTCTTTATCAGGATATTGTTTAACCTTAAAACAGCTACTCTTGTTAATCAAACTATAACTAGTTGCTTGCAAAGAGCAAACATTACTAAAGCCAAAACTAGCCATTTGATCTTTTAGACCCATTTCAATAAGTTTATTTTCTACTCCATAACACTCTTTGTTATAGAAACATTTACCATTTTTAGGTAACAATCTATTGATCAAACATTTTTGTTCAACGATCTTATCCATTGTTTTAAATTGTTGAATGTGAGCTGGAGCAATAGAAGTAATGACTGTATAATCTGGTCTTACCATTTCAGTCAATAAATCCATGATACCAATATCATCAATACCCATCTCGATTACTGCAATCTGCGCATCATCATCCATATTAAGTAAAGTTAATGGTACACCGATCTTATTGTTATGATTGCCTGCTGTCTTATAAACTCTATATTTAGCAGATAACATGCTAGCAATCATATCTTTCGTAGAAGTCTTACCACTAGATCCTGTGATACCAATAAAAGGAATATCCTTATTTCTTCTATGAAAAGCCGCTAACTTTTGAATAGCCTTTAAGACATCATCAACGACAATGATGTTGCCTATTGGTCTAGGCAAAGATTCATCTTTCTGCCAAAAAGAAGCAACAACTCCTTTATCTAACACTTCTTTAACAAACTTATGTCCATCAACCTTTTCCCCGATAAACGGCACAAATATTTGAGAAGAAGTGATGTTTCTTGAATCACTACTAGCTCCTTCAATTATTACATTTTCATCACCATAAAGTTGGCCAGAAACTACTTCAGCAATCTGTTTTAAGCTATATCTCATCTTTTTTATCTCCCTAGAAGATGACTAATCGTTATTGATCTTTTTAACTACTTCAACGATCTCTTCTGCATATTTCTTACAGATTTCTTCACTTTGAGCTTCTAACATGACTCTAACTAATGGTTCAGTGCCACTTACTCTAACTAGTACCCTACC
The DNA here is from genome assembly GCA_963606005.1 of Anaerovoracaceae bacterium. Taxonomy (GTDB): domain Bacteria; phylum Bacillota_I; class Bacilli_A; order Erysipelotrichales; family Erysipelotrichaceae; genus UBA1783. The sequence continues at coordinate 4,063 of CAVCVO010000028.1, read as the reverse complement.
ATTATCCTTTAGAATATCTTGAACTTCGTTACACTTATCTAAAAGTCTTTGATCCTTTAAACAAGCTTCTTTATCTTTAACTTCAACATTAATAAGAATCTGAGGATAGATAACTAAAGCATCAGTCAATTCATTTAAACTCTTATGAGTATCACTCATCACCTTAAGTAACATCAAACTAGTTAATAAGCCATCACCAGTAGTGGCATATTGTGAGAAGATGATATGTCCTGATTGCTCGCCACCTAAAACATAACCATTTTCTTGCATGCATTGATAAACATATTTATCACCAACTTGGGTTTTCTCATAACCGATCTTTTCTTCATCTAATTTCTTAAATAAGCCAAGATTTGCCATGACTGTAGTGACTACCTTACCACCATTTAGCTGACCTTTACTATTAAGATATTTTCCACAACTATAGATGATCTTATCGCCATCAACGATAGCGCCATCACTTGCTACAGCAATGACTCTATCAGCATCACCATCATAAGCAAAGCCTACATCATAACTGCCAGCTTTTACTAGATCAACTAATCTGTTGATATGAGTTGAACCACAATCCTTATTGATGTTATAACCATCAGGAGTATTATTTGTTACAGTGAGTTGAGCATTTAAATGCTTAAAAACAACAGGTGCTGTAACAGTTGAAGAACCATTAGCACAATCAATGATGATCTTATAGTTAGAAAGATCTAATGGGAATTCCTTATAAAGATGATCATAATAATCATTTAGACCACTTCTATAATCATTGATAGTTCCAATATTTTGTCCGATAGCTAATTCTAATTGTCTATCAGAATAGATATAATCTTCGATCTCTTGTTCGAATTCAGCCTTGATCTTACTTCCTTCAGAAGAAATGATCTTAATACCATTATCATGGTAAGGATTATGAGAAGCAGTGATCATGATACCACCATCAAAATCTTCATTTCTTACTAAATAAACTAATGCTGGAGTTGAACAAACAGATAATTGATAAACATTACAACCACAAGCTGATAAGCCAGCTGATAAAGCAGCTTCTAACATTGATGAAGATAAACGAGTGTCTTTACCAATCAATATCTTACCTCCGACAAAAGTCTTACCGACATATTGACCTATCCTATAAGCCATATCTACAGTTAGATTTTCATTAGCTCTTCCTCTAATGCCATCTGTACCAAAATGAATCTTCATATACTAATAATCTCCTTATTCTGCAATTTCAATCTCAATATACTTACGTTGATCTTCTACTTCATATTCAACTAATGCATTAGTTCCTGTAACAGTTAATGGAGCTTGTTGAACACCGACAGTAGTTACCTGACTTAAGTCAATACTTACGGTGATGTCATCCGCAGTCAACTTATCGATATTCGATTTAGTTCCATAAACAACGATATTTAGTGTTACATCACTTTCATCAACTAATTTAACTTTGAAGTTAGAATTCAAGCCACTATAAGCAACCTTTACATCACTAATGACTCTTGAAGTCTTTTCACCAACAACGATCTCCATATTGATCTTTGTGACATCCATCTTATTAACACCACTTGGCATATTCAAAGTAGTTGATAATGAAGTATCTTTTGTAATATTAGAAACATCTAGATCGACATAAATAGCATCAATTAAATTCAATACACTATTAGCAGCATAGATCGTTACCGTTGAATGATCTAATGATACTTGATCTAAGGCTAAACCTTCACCCATTGTACCAGTAGTACGAACAATGATCGGTACTTCTTTACTTGGTGAAGTTACACTAACAGTTGCCATGACTGTTGAAGGAATGATATCACAATCAACGATCTTACCATTGTTATCATAAGCAACAAGTCTTGCCTCTCTTGTAAAGCTTTCAGTTACTCCTGTAACATCGATAAGAGCTTTAACAAATGCTATTGAATCTATCGTATCTTGAGAAGCTCTGATAAGTACTTCTGTTGAATCAAAAGTAGTCTCACCTAAGTTATAAGTACTATCCATCGCATTCTTATTGATGAACTCATAAGAAATGTTGTATTTTGTCGTTATCTTCTTTTTGATCGTAACTGTAACAGTTGGATTATCTAAAACATTTACCGATAATTCACTACTAAAGTTTTCTGGAACAAGCTTGATCGTATAAGTTCCTTCAGTAAGACCTGAAAGATCACAAGTAACAGTTGAATTTGTCTTTCCTTTTTGTAGGGTGATATCACTCATCGAACCAGTGACAATGACATTTACTGTCTCAGGAATACCACTTACTTCATAAATCTCACTGTTATAAACTGTTTTAACTGGAACATCAGTCAAAGTAGCTGATTGTGAGATACCGATAGTATCTGAAGAAGATACATTGACAGATATGTATAAGATTATCGCTAAGATAAGCGAAAATACTTTTGAGAATTTCTTATTGAATATTGCTTTTGTTAAAAAGTCAGAAGCACTACGGAAAACATATAAGAAAGCATTTTCTAATGTAGCATAAGTACGAGCAACTTTCTGAGAATTAGCAGCGATTTTTTGAGCAATTTCTAGCTTCTCATCAGGATTCTTGACTTTTTTACTCTTTTTAGTTTTTTCTGCCATTATTGTTCATCCTCCTTTTTATTAGAAGATACAGGTTCTAATTTATCTGTTCCTGTAGTAACAGTAGTTTTGATCGTATTTATCTTATTAGTTGAATCATCTTTTTCAACAGAAACTTTACGGATAATGATATTGTCATCCAAACTATTTTCGTTGATTGTATTTTTAACAATTTTTTCAACTAAGTTATCCTTTGAAGTTTCGCCTTTTTCAAGATCGACAGTCTTAAAACTAGCAGTTTGGAAAAGTTTCATGTCATGTTTATTGACATTATGTAATTCATTTTCCTTTTCCTCATCTTCTTCTAAAGATGCACCTAAACTGCTAACTAATTCATCAAGAGAAACAGAAACATTCCTACTCTCTTTCTTGCTTTGACCTTGTACAACTTCTTTATTCAAAATAATTCTATCAAGGTATTCACGTAACTTCTTTTCAGTCATCTGAATAAGTTTTCCTTGTTCAGCGATTGAAACTGTTCCTGTCTCTTCAGAAACAACGATCGTAACAGCATCAGTTATCTCACTGATACCAATAGCTGCTCTGTGTCTTGCCCCATACTTAGATGGAAGATCCATTGTAGTAGGAGTGAAATAAGCTGAAGCACAAGCGATCTTATCACCTTGAATGATGACGGCACCATCATGAAGTGGTGTTGTAGTCATAAAGATCGAACATAATAATTCAGCACTGACTAAAGAGTTCATCCTAATACCAGTATTGATATATTCAGACAATGAATGAGCTTGTTCAAGTGTGATAAGAGCTCCAACTTTTTTAGCAGATAAATTAGCAGTAGCTGTAACTAACTCATCAACCAAATTCTCTTTTTCTGAGGAAGTTAAAGTAGCGATACGAGCAAGAGCATTACTCTTACCTAATCTCTCTAAAATTTGTCTTATCTCCGGTTGGAATATGACAATGATTGCTAAAAATCCCCAAGATACGATCGTATCAGCTAACCACTCTACTGTCTTTAAGCCTAATAACTTAGACAAAGACTGAATAACAATGACCAAAATGACCCCTTGGAATAATTGAATGGTCTTTTGGTTGGTCCTAACTATCTTTATTAAATAATTTAATACTGTCCATACAGCAATTATATCTATTACTATCCTCACATAACGAATTATCGTTTCATATGTTAATGATAAATGCATCAGTACACCTTCTTCCTTGTTTTCCATTATAGCATACTTCCGGTCTCATTAAAACCTCCAGCAAGTCTGCTCACCTAATTATAAAACAGATAACAAGATTTTTGAAATGTTTTATACTCCCTAACAAAAAAGTCGCGAAAACGACTTAATCATTATCCACACTTTCAGCTATCTCATTAATGTGTTGGATTATGAACTGCTTAGCAGTTTTGCCGATCAATATAACATCATATTCATCACCCTTACTTGAAGTTCTTTTTTCAGTATAAAAACCAACTTCATTTCCAAAAGCCGTGGGATATCTCTTCATC
>CAVCVO010000027.1:0-16513 GCA_963606005.1 Anaerovoracaceae bacterium | reverse complement strand
CATCACTCTTAACAAAGGTAAAGGAAAATAATCCATATAGATCTTCTCCCTCTTCATTTGTATTACTTAAATGAATATCTGAATCTCTAAGAGTAAGAGACTTAAAGAAAGCAATCACAGGATCCATTTGTTTTCCTGTTACACTCTCTTCAGAATATGGAAATCCTTCTATCTCTACTACATCAGAAAAGAATTCATCAGTAAAAACATCATTGTTTACGACCGTTTCTTCCTTTTTATTACAACCAACCACAATTAGTAACATAACTATAACTAACATCACATAGATCAATCTTTTCATAAAATTCTCTGCCTCCTACAAATGTATGTATATATTTTACATTATCAATTTTGTTGAAATAATTAAGATTTGTTTAAAAAAGATGATACATAATGTAAAATAATATATATAAAAGAGGTATATAAAATGAATGATTATCAAGCAAGATTATTTCTATCACTTTCCGAAACAGGCAGTTTATCTAAGACCGCAAAAGATTTTGGTGTAAACTATCAAAACATTACCTATCAACTAGATAAATTAGAAGAAGAATTTAAATCAAAGTTTTTTGAAAGAGACAAAAAGGGTTGCGTAATCACTCAATCAGGAACACTTTTTAAGACATTTGCTAAAAATTTTTTAAGCAATTATGAAAGCACTAAAGAGAAGATAACATTAATTGAAGATAATATTTTGTTTGGCGTAAATTTTCAGATCATCCAACCAATTGTCTCAACTTTCTACAATAATTACCCTAATGAAAGAATCTTATATGTCCCAATGGAATACCCTAATCTATATGATGCACTAAGAAATGGTGAAATTTCATGTTTTTTGGGTCATGAAAAAGTTTGGGATAAGAATATAAACTACGAACCATTACTCAAAGACCATTTGTGCATCGTTACTAATGGTAAAAAAGTACTAAACAATAAAGACTCTATTACTTTTTCTGAACTAGAAGGTTTAACAATTGATATAAGCAAACATATTTATGTAAAAAATGCGATTCCACTAAAAGAACTTGCCAAAAAAAATACAATTAAAACTGATAGTATCCCAGCAGTATTCGAACATCAAATGCTATATGGTCAATCAACAACTATTGTACCTTCTTTATATAGAAAATTATATCCTATGGATTACCTTTTTACCTCAATCAGTGATTCTCATATTACTTTCGGTCTGTATTATAAAAATAGAACTAAACAAATTGATGATATAATTATCAAATTAAAATCCATTTCTGAAGAATTTAATAAAACATTAATTGAGAATTGATTACTATAAATTAAGAAGTCCTCGGACTTCTTTTCAACTAGTATTAAACTCTTCTCAATTATTTGTAAAACCTGTTTTATGAATAATCACTTGATTTATTTCTTTAATACAACTAATTCATAAATGTAGAAAGCTATTGTAACCAACAAAATACCAGCAACTATAAATATTTCCCAATTACTATTAAATTCAATTACATTACCAGAAGATTCGATTACTTTAATTACTTTATTATTATTAAAGAAATCAAGCCAAGACAAGAAAGTAATTGATGCAATAGTTATCACAACATGATCATTTAACCATTTTATATCAGTTAAAGCATTAAGTAAGATTACTACTACTGATATAACAAACAGTTTACCAAGTACCTCCACTTGTAAAATAGTATAGTGAATAGGTGTTGTGAAATAATCTAATGTCGCATACTCAATATACAAACTAGCAAATAAACCTATCGCTAATGCTACTTTGATAATTTTATTAATCAGACCATTGTGCATATTCAGATTTATAAGTACAAAGATTATTATTTAAAACAAGATCATTATTGTAATTAGTCAATGCAGTATTACGAACAGAAGTATCTGAATAAGAATATACAGAACTTGGTTGATGAACCCAATTAAATTCTCCAGTGTTCAAATATCCACCACTAAATCTTCCTTGAGTATTTGCATATCTAATGACTAAAACATATCCATGAACAACTGTTGGATCATTAACACAACCTCTTTTAGTTGCTTTATAACTATAATTAGCACTACTGCTTAATCTCACCGACTCTTGCAAAGTATCAGCAGCTGAATATCCAACTCCTAATACATCTAAAATAATCTTCACAGCAGCAACATTAACATCTAGAGCATTTCCAATAACAGTTAAAGCTGTGCTAGCAACAAAATTAACCCAATTAGCCGAAACTTTTGTATAAGTATTTCTCGTTTCGGTAACTTTTACTGCGACAGAACGATTTAAGGCAGAACAGATTAGTTGCGTATTAGATTTAACTTTGTTGGTATACATAGGAAATTTAGATTTAAGATGGCTCAATAATTGAGCATCACTCTGAGGAACAGAACTACTAGATACAGTTAATTGATTATTTAATGATTCTAACAAAACATCAAAATCAGGTTCTATAACAACACTACCATCATCATCTGTTATAACATTGATACCTTTAATAAGTTTAACTTCATCTAATTTCCCCTCATCTAATAATTTATAGATTTTATCAAGTAATTCATCACTTATCTCAAAATGGTAACCTTCCCTAAAATGAGTTGTGATATAAGCAGTATCTTTTTCTTCAATATATATCCAATCTTCATTTATATCATAAACGAGTTTTTGTTTAATGCCATCTTTTCCATACCAAAGAGTAACTTCCTTACCATCATCAGTATAATATTGAATATAGACATTATCATCATCAGAATAATATATTTCTCTGATCTTCAAAAATTTTTTTAGTAGTTTTTCAAATTGAGGGCAATCGTATGCTGTTTCTTCTCCCCCAGTAGCTTCAATTACAGTGTTGACTACATCTAATTCATCAATGTCATCAGTTAAACCATATGCAGAAAATTCTTCCTTCTGCGATTGACTCAACTCCTTAGTTCGTGAGTTAAAAGTGAAAATAATACCAGAATCAATTTCAGTGTTATCTGCAAATATTAACCTTGTAGAAAAACAACTTAAAACGACTGTGCAAATAGCCAACATCAAACATAACTTCTTTTTCATAATTCTCCTTTCTGTTTGAACTATATCAACATCTATTTTTTACTTAATAACTGATTAATCATTTAACCTAATAACGCATTATTTCAAAATAATCTATCTGGTTCCATTTGCTTTTAACTCCTATTACTGATTTCAATATAAATTATATCAAGAAGCCTATCAATACAAAAGATTTATATCTGAACGTAAAATTTTTTTGTAGTAAAAAATAATTATTGATATCAGCAAGCATATCTATGTTAACTCAATAACTGAGTTCGTTGAGCTATCTCAAAATAACAAAATTATCACTGACACACCTCCAGCTTTATTTGACCATCATATAGTAAGTGGAAAAATCGTGACAATCATTCCTTCCTTATATAAAAGAATCTATCCATTCCAATGTCGATACATTCCTATTGATGATTCAACAATAACTTTTGGTCTCTTTTATAAAAGCAGATCAAAACGGATAGATGATCTAATTAACAAGTTAAAAACCATCGCTGAAGAGATCATTGAAGGTGAAAATGAGCATTAATCTATAGAATAAAATATCAAAAAACATCGATATCATCTATAATAAGATTTATCGATGTTTTAATTTGATCAAGATTGATTATCTATTTCCAAGGGTCTTCTTCTTTAGGTAAACGAATGCCAACCATTAGATTATTCTGCCACAAGAAATACTGATCAGCTTTCTTACGTAACTTTACACTTCTATCACTATCAGCTCCAGAAGATGTTATATAAAGGGTCACATAACCATCTTGAGAATAAGAATAAGGATTATCTCTAACAGTGACCGTATAAGGTATAGTAGGTGTATAGTTATTTTCTACACTTGTTCCAACCAAATAAGAACGCATTAAATATTTCTTATCTACTAGTCTATCTCTTAAGAATTGTTTATCTATGTTGCTCAATTCAAGTGGACCTTTTAGATAGTTGAGCATTTCAATAGTCTTATCAACATCTTTCTCATAATGACATAATGCTAATACGACCATTGCTGCTACTTCATACTCATCTTTAAGATCAGACATATATTTTAATTCTTCAACACTTTGAGGAAGTTTATCATACTCAAATGTTTTTTCCATTAGAAATGTCCTCCACCTCTTCCTCCACTTCTACTACCTGATGAACCTGAGAAACTACTACCTCCAGAATGGTGAGAAGAATGAGATGAACCTCCTCTATCATTATCTTTTGGTCTAGGAGTCTTTGAAACATGACTATATAAGAAGGTATCTCTTCGATCATTTAATATAAATGAATCTTTACGTAAATATGATGTAGCGTCATATTTTCTTCTTACTGACTTATTCTTACCTTTTAATATGCCTGTATAAACTAGTGCCCCAACTAGCCCTGAGCCACCAGCAACTCCAGCAGGAAGAGACAAATCACCTAAATGAAACTGCTCCTTAGCAACTTTAACTTTGACAGGTGAACTATTAACACTAAATACGATATTTTCTGGTTTTTCATAACTGTCATCTATATAAGTACATACGCCTGTATATTTTTGACCTGCTTCGATCTCAACTTGACCTTTACCATTACTACAATAAATGCTATCCCAATAGTTTCCATCAGAATCATAAACATCAAAACGTGCATCAACATAGTTGCCATTCTCATCTTGAACAATAAATTCAATTGTTTCTGTTACAACATCAACAATCTGTCCTGACTCACCTGAGGTCAATAAGCCATCAACTGATTTGATCCAATTTTTTACAGCATCATACATGCCATAGTTGGAATAATCACTAACAAAATCATCGCCAAGATTACCTATAGAATAATCAGTGATATAGTTGAAACACTTACCGTATTTATCAGTGGTCATATAATATGTTCTTGAATCCATATCGATGGTAAGTAATATACCATCATAATTATCACCAATACCATAATCATAATCTTCATAAATCTTATTAGCGTAATCATCAATACTATATCCCCTAGTGCTACTTACGATTGCTACACAGATATCAGCTTGATGATTTTCACTATAAGTATTCGCTAATTGATTTAATTCAGCTAATTCATCTTGTGAAAGCTCACCTGTTTCATCAGTGATGCGATCATTTTTTGCAGCCAAACTCTTAGGAACGATCATTAGAAAGACAACGAACATGACAAATAATATTTTACTTATTTTTTTCATCATCTGTTACCTCCCTACTAAGAATGTGATGATACCTGCGATCAAAGCCACGATCAAGAAAGCAATCATAAATCTCTTGAAATATAAACCTCTATCTACAGGCAAATCTCCAACAAACTTGCCTGTCTGACCATTCATCGCAAATGTATATTTTTTACCATTATATGTAGTATTTAATAACCATACTGGTAATAAGCAATACTTAACATAACCATCATTTAGTTGCATATAAGAGCCTTCACAAATTAACGAACTATAACCAAATACAGTAGAACGCAACTGCTCTTCGGTAGAATTTTTAATTCTTGTATCTGCTCTAGTTTGTGATTCTTTCTCATCTAAATCATATTTATCAGCTAGATAACCAGCAAGATAAGCAGTTTGGAAATCAACTGCCTCACTCATATCAAAAGGTTCGATCGACTCCATTAAAGTAGCATCGATCTTTGTTGAACCATCTACTGGTACATCATCAAAGGCCATAATACCACCACGATGGATAGCATAATAATCTGTCTTAGTATAATCAAAGTCACGATCTGACCATGATTGAACTTTAGTTCCTCTAAAATTAGCACTAGCATTAACATCAGCTGTATATAACCAAAATGGTACATATACACCCTTTATCTCATCCAAATGATTCTCACTTTTAAATGATAAAGGAACTAAAGGTTTATTTTTTAAATGTTCCAAATATTTTTCTTTGGCATCTTTCTTATCCAATTTAAATGGAATGACATAGTCAGGTTTTAAAGAACCAGAGAAAGTACTATTTAAAACAACAGGTGCTCCACAATATGGACAACTAGTAGCTCCAGTTGTTTCATCAGTGATGATCTCACCACCGCAAGACTTACATACGTAAGATCTTACATTATCTTTTTCACTCCACTCACTATTTGGTTGAGAATTCCAACTTAGTTCTTCTTGGATCGGTTGAGAAAGATCTTGTTCATATTGTTTCATTGTCTCAATATCGACTTCAGTTCCACAATATGGACATTTTAATTTGCCGCTCTCTGCATCATATTTTATCTGTCCACCACAGGATGGACACTTAAATTCTTGCAAATCACTCATAATATACCTTTCTAATATTCGACCGGGATAAACCGGCCGAATATATTAATTCAATTGTTTGCCACACTGTGGAAAGAATCTAACAGTTGGATCAACTTTTGTTCCACAATTTGGGCAGAATCTATTAACAGATTGTACAACTGGCTTAGCAGTACCACACTTACTACAGAAATTACCATCATTAACATTTCCACAATTTGGACAAGTCCATCCTGTTTGTTGACCATTACTATAAGTATTAGTCTGATATGTATTGTAATTAGTAGTATTATTCTGGTAATTGTTAGTTGTTATAGGTGCAGTAAAAGCACTCTTATCTAATGAATATGGCTTACCTGTTAAAACTTGTGATAATTCATTGATCATATTTTCATATTCCACAAATAATTGTGAAGTACAACTATCAGGTCTTTCAGTAAATGACAATTCACAATCGATATCATCAAAATAAGGATTATTGACATAGACAGTCACATCAAATCTATACTCATATTCAAAACGTGGTGGATCATAAGAAACACTATTACCCTCACTATCTTTAGTATATATCTCATCACTATCTTCTGTTACTTTTGCTTCAAATCTCACTACTGAAGAAATATCGATAAGATCAGCGTTATCTTTTCTATAGTCACTACTTGCTGAAAGAATAAATCTCTTAGTATTAGTATCAATATAGAATTTCCACTTCTTACCAATGATCTTTGTTGGAGCAAAGCTATTTAACTTAACAGAATTCTGTTGACGATATTCTAATTGTTTCTTGATATCAGCTACTGTACTTTTCTTTCGATCAGAAAAGAATGGTGATAGTTTAGAAGCGCAATCCTTACATATATTACCATCTTCGACTTTTCTATTGCCTAAAAACTTAATCTGATTACCACAGATATCGCAATATTTTTTATCGAATAATCCTATAAACACTCCTGCTATTCAGGTTTTTTAGTACCACAATTTGAGCAGAAATTACCAGTGTTAACTGTTCCACAGCTACAAGTCCAACTATTAGACTCTGGTTTAGCTGTACCGCAATTTGAACAGAACTTACCAGTATTTACTGTACCACAACTACAAGTCCAACCTTGCTGTTGAGTAGGTTGAGCAGACTGTTGATTATTTGCCATATTGAAGAAGTTCATAGCATTCATACCACCAGCATTTTGAGCCATGTTCATACCCATAAAACCAACAGTTGCACCACCAGCATTGGAAGCTGCATTCTTCATAGCTTCAATCTGGGCATCAACTAGTCCAGCACCAGCCATGGCAGCATTAGTATACATACCAGCCTTTTGAGCTGCTTTGATCATTTCAGCATCTTCTTCTGGTAATGTAACAGTTGAGATAGCAACATTAACAACTTTGATTCCTCTAGTTTGAGCCCACTTAGCTGACAATGCTTCATTTAAGTAAACTTCTAATTCAGCATTATGATTTACGATCTCATTAGGTCTCATCTCTAATGAAGATAATTTTCCAATGGCTGGTTGTAATGCACTGATGAATTCAGCCTTTAATGTGCTATCGATATCATCTCTTGAATAGTAACTACTTACATTACCACAAACGTTACTATAGAAAAGCACTGGATCAACGATACGATAAGAATACTGACCAGCTAAACGAATAGAAACATCAACATCAAGATTGATCTTCTTATCAACTACTTTGAATGGAATAGGATTAGCTGTACCAAATTTGTTATCTAAGATCTCTTTTGTGTTGAAATAGTAAACTCTTTGATCTTTAGCTGTCTCACCACCATAAACAATACGTTCTTTGATCTCATTAAATGTAGCTGATAAATTGTCTAATAAATTACCACCAAATAATGAAGGTGATGTTGAGCTATCATAAGTAAATCCACCAGCCTCAGCACATAATTCGACAACCTTCCCTTGATCAACGATGATCATACATTGTCCATCATTTACAATGATATTACTACCATTAGTGATGATATTATCACCATTATTGTTAGCGAATAAACCACTAGTATGTTTTTGTCCTTTCGCAACTAAAACATCATTAGCCAAAGAATCACAATAGAAATAATCCTTCCATGAATCTTTCAATGTGCTGACTGCAGCACTTAAACCTGCTTTAATAAGTCCCATTTTATAACTCCTTTCACTTATTAGTTTTTTGCTTTTTTATTACTCAACAACAACTAAACGATCTTCTAATGAAACATCGATAATGTTGTTAGTAGCTAAATATTCATAGATATTGTCAAAATCGTTAGTAGAAACCACTTTGCTTTCCCTATTTTCCAATACCTTCTTTAATGGTATGTCAAAGATTTCATCAAAGTTATTGAAGTGGAAATTTTGAATACCAACCGATAACAACTTGCCCCCTTAGTCTTGATATACATATTCGCATTGACTATAGAAAGCTTAACAGACTTTTCAATCAACAACAGATGAGAAATACCATAATCAACTTCATGATTACCAATAGAAACTAAATCAAATGTTTTTCATCGTACCCTTTCTATTGCTGATAAACTTTCGTGTAATATTTTTTGATATTTTCAATCTTGATAAGTTGCTCTTTACCATTGTAGTCAAATTCTTCTAAAGCTAATTTAACCAAATAAGAACCTTCATATATGCCATAATTTTCAATCACTAACTCACATAACAAGTACATACTTTCAGATAGATAAACTTTATCCTTGTTATCAGGTAACTCTATCAAACGCTTTAAATATGGACCATTTTTCGAAGTATAGAAATCCTCATTAAAGGCAACTTGATTAAATAGATAAGCACTAAGTCCTTGTAAGAAATACAACATGCAATTTAATTTGGTTAAACTCATCTTAGTTCCATCAACAACTTTCTTTTGATAGTTGTTATATAAGTGGTTTGCTACATCAGATAATTCAGCAGTTACAAAATTTCCATTGATCTTGTTTAATTGTTGTTGAGGAATAAGGCGATGTTTTTGAAGTTGAAGATATTGTTGTAGTGTTTCAACTATCTCTTGATAGCGATCGATTTCAAAGCTATCTTTGTTTTTTTCTAACATCAATAAGAACATTTTAGGATTCTTACTTAGGTTCATAAGTTGATTATCCACAAATGATTGAATTGCTCCTTTCTCATAACGATGAACAGTTATCTCTCCTAAGCCTAAAGCAAAGGAGTATTCTCTTTGAGACAAGTCATATTTTTCACGGATACTTTTTAACTCATCAGTAGTGAGTAAACCGATCTTTTTCTTATAAGCATTGATATAACGTAATTGGTTATCCTTTTCAATATTTTTGAAATAGACCTCTTCATTAGTAGAGATATCAAGATAATAGATCTCCACATATTCTACTAATTCATTACGATAGAGTCTTTTAGTGATCCTCTTCTTTTCTATATATTTCTTGTCTAATACCTGTTTCATGTCTATAGTATAGCATCATTCAAATAATTATCAATAGATAATTCATTACTTGTTATCAATTGATAGTTTATATTTATATATTGTCTAAAATCATGGCTCATGATAAAATATCAACAGAATTGAGGCTATTTTTATGAAGTATTATATTTCAGATCTACATTTTTTTCATCGTAATATCTACACTTTAGATTATCGTGACTTTGAAACACTTTTTGATATGCATGATAGTATGATCAAAAACTGGAATGAAAAAGTCACTGATAATGATGAAGTATATATTGTTGGTGATCTCTCTTTTGGTAATGGTTCTCAAACTTGGGAAGTCTTAAATAAGCTAAATGGCACCCTTATCCTAATAGAAGGTAACCACGATAATTTCTACTTAGATGATCCCGAGTTTGTTGATACATTTGATTACGTCTGCTCTTATATGGAGTTACAAGATCAACAGAGAAAAGTCATCTTATCTCACTACCCTATGCCTTTCTATAATGGGCAATTCTATAAGGATAATAATAGCAACTACTCAACTTATATGTTATATGGCCATGTCCATAATACATATGATGAATATCTTCTCAATCATGCGATGAACTTTATAAATTCTCAAGATAGAACAGATATAACTAACCAAATAGTTCAAACTCCCCAACAAATGATCAATGTTTTCTGCTGTTTCAGTAATTACCAACCTATGTCACTAGATGAATGGATAGTGATCGATAAAAAAAGACGTCAGCTCATCAATAAATGGGAAGCTGACTATGGATCTTTAGACTATGAAAAATGGCAACAATTAAATCATGTTATGATCCAACAAGGTAAAAAACAATTTAAATAGTCTTTGTTATAAGAATGATCTCCGGTGGACACTTATCGCTATTGAGTGTATCGATCTTTCTAATATGATATTTTTTATCAAGAGTAGATATATATTCTAATAAGTCTGCTCTTTCTTTTTTGCCTTCAGCATGCCCATAGTAACAAGTTATCACTAATAGTCCATTAACTTTCAATAATCCTAATGACTTTTCTACAGCCCTTATCGTTGTATTAGAGATAGTGGTAATATTCTTATCTCCTTTTGGCAGATAACCTAGATTAAATAAGATAACATCACATTTTTCTTTAACATATTTATCGATATTTTCATGGCCATCTAAGATCAATTGATAATTACTTTTGTCATTTTCTTTTAATAATCTTTCTGTAGCATCTAAAGCTTGTTGCTGTATATCAAAGCCATAAACAAACTTAGATGAGTTGGCTAAAAACAAAGTATCATTGCCATTACCACAAGTACAATCAACTGTTATTGCTTCTTTATTTAAAAACATATTAGTAAGATATTGAACAAGACTAGTAGTCTTTACAATGATATTGTTCATCTTTTTCTTCCTTTCACTATAAGATAAAATACATAACCAATAATCGCTCCAACAACATTTAAAATGACATCATCAATATCAGTCGTTCCCAATTTAGTAATATATTGAACAGTTTCTACTAAAGTAGAAATAGCGACCACTGTTAGTAACATATAAAGGAAATTTCTTTGTTTTCTAAAAAGAGTTGGTAAGAAAAAACCCATAGGAATAAACAAAAGCACATTACCAAATAGATTTTCAAAAGCCAAATATCTATAAGGCATATAATCACTTTTCAATAATGGATAAAACATCTTAAAAGAATAAAACGGTTTAAGATTAAGTCCTGCATCAGGATCAAATTCTCTTTCTAAAAATAACAAGTATATTAATATAAGGATATAAACGATAAACAAATAAGGTTCTATCCTTTTTATCTTCTTAGCCATGGCTTCACCTCGTAATTATTATACTCTTTTTATTTCTAGTAAGCATATAGCTTGCCCAAAAGCTATTTCTTAATGTAAATTAACTTCAGGAGGTAGTAATATGAAAATTGCATTTTTTGATAGTAAACCTTATGACATCACTTCCTTTGAAAAATATCAAAGTGAAGATCTAGAATTCAAATTTTACGAAACTAAATTAAATATTGATACTGTTTCATTAGCGAAAGGTAGTGAAGCAATATGCTTATTCGTCAATGATACTTGTAATAAGGAAGTCATTGATAAGTTAGTAGAATATGGCATAAAGCTTATAGTATTACGTTGTGCAGGTTATAACAATATCGACCTTTCTTATTGTTATGGTAAGATCCATGTTATGCATGTACCAGCATACTCACCATACGCTATAAGTGAACATGCTATGGCACTACTATTAACATCTGTAAGAAGGATTCACAAAGCCTACAATCGTGTTAAAGAATACAATTTTTCTTTAAATGATCTTATTGGTTTTGATCTTCATGGCAAGACGGTGGGAGTCATCGGTACTGGTAAAATAGGTAGATGTTTTATCGATATCTGTAAAGGTTTTGGCATGAACATACTTGCCTATGATCCTTATCCAAATGGCGAATATAACTACACAGATCTAAATACCTTATTTAAAGAAAGTGATATCATCTCACTTCATTGCCCTTTAACTAAAGATACTTATCACTTAATTGATAGAGAAAGTATTGATAAAATGAAGAAAGGTGTCATCATCATCAATACTTCCCGAGGAGCTCTCATTGATTCTAGTGATCTACTTGAGGGGATCAAGTCTCGTAAGATCGGTGCTGCTTGTTTAGATGTATATGAAGAAGAAGCTGATATCTTTTATCATGACTACTCTAACCATATCTTAGATGATGATTTATTAGCACGCCTTATCTCAATGCCTAATGTCATCATCACTTCTCATCAAGCATACTTGACTAGTGAAGCCTTAGATAATATAGCAGAAACTACCATCAGCAATATTAGAGACTTCATAAAAGGAAATATAAGCAATAATGAATTATGTTATAACTGCTCAAAAATAGAAGATTGTAAAAAGAAAAGAGAGACAAAATGTTTTTAAAAAGTGGAGAAAATCCACTTTTATGATTTTAAGGAATCTTGTTTTTCTAGATCTACAGTTATCATTTCTTCAAGTCCAACTTTAAATATCAAAGCAAGTTTAACAAGATCTTCTAGATCTGGTGTCTCTATGCCATTGACCCATTGACCAATAAGAAAGACCATATCACTTTCATAACCTAAGCTTACTAGTAATTCTTTATATGTCACCTTACGCTTTTTCAAAAGATATTTCAGATTTTCAACAAAATAGATTGTTATCTTTTGATCTTGAAAATCGATCTTCATCATTCAAACTCCCATTCAAAGCTAGCAGAATCATTAACACTGATATCTTGAGCAGTGATATCCATAGCCCTAGCTTCTAAACAATCAGATTCTTCTAATAAATCGTTAGAGCAACCATAAGTTGTATTACTATAAAATTTAACTGTTGAATATGAATAATTTATATCAACTAATGAACCTAACTTAACATTATTAGCTTTAGCTAATATCTTAGCTTTGTTAGTAGCATCAATAGTGATCTTTTCTAGTAATTCCCTTTTAACTTTGGCAGTATCTTTTACTGTAAAACGGATATTAAAATCAGCATGAGCTGCACAATTAGATAAAGTCTTAATGATCAAAGATAATCTTTCATTATCGTAGTCGCATTTTAAGATAAGCTTATGATCAACTTGATAGCCTACCATTTTGCTTACATAATTATTCTTTTCATCACGATAACTCTCATAACGTTTATCAACTTTAAAAGAAACTGTCTTGATATCTTCTTTCTCAAAACCAATCTTATTAAGATCCAATTGTAATTGTTCTAATTGTTGTTGAGCTAACTTATAAGCCTCATCATATAATTCGTTGATCGCTTGTAAAGAAATATTAAATTCAATCTGATCAACCTTAACAGATAAACTACCTTCTCCTGTTATACGAATCCTTTTATTCATAATAATCACTCCTAACTACCATTATCTTACCGTTTTTTTAGCCATAATTCAATAAATAGCTATTTATAGCCAATATATTTTATTGCATTTTGAAAATAGGTTTGCTAAAATATTAAGGCAAAAGAAACTAAAGGGAGGTAAGTTTATGCCTAATATCAAGTCTCAGAAGAAACGTGCTATCACAAACTTAAAAGCTAACGCTGTTAATAAAGCATTAAAGAGCGAATTAAAGACAGCAATCAAGAAAGTTTTAGAAGCTGTTGAAGCTAAAGATGCAGAAACTGCAAAGACTGCTTTAAATGAAGCTGTTTCTAAGTTAGATAAATCTGTAACTAGTGGTATTCATCATAAAAACTATGCTAGTCGTCAAAAAGCACGCTTAGCAAAGGCTGTTAATTCATTAGCTTAAAAAACAACTAAGGACCTCAATTGAGGCCCTTTTGTTTACTTCCAATAAGGTGTTTCCTCTGATGGCTTTGCTGGATCACTTTCTATAGGTGAATAGCTTACACTCTTATTGACCACATCATAATCAAATGTAGCTTTTCTATCTAAGCCATATTCATTATGAAGAATATAATTATAAACATAACTATTGTATTGCAAATAAGCTTGATCATCTTCTTTTAAAGTGACTGAATACTTTTTAAGAAGATCATTTAATAATGTTTCATCATTTTTAAGCTCATTTAACTTCTCAGTAAATAATGGATTTTCTCCAGTATAAAGAATATGATATGAACATTCCTGCTTAATGAATTCTGGTAGGATGATATCAGTAGCTAATATACCACTATCGATCTCTTCTACAACCATACCATTCATATAGATCCAATATAATTTAACAGTATAGTCTTTTTTGAAACTATTATATTTAAGAATATATAACGCATCTTGATCAGGATAAGCAAAGCTATAACAATCATTAAGATCAAAATCTTCTAGTACAGTCTGCTCTTCACCCATATAACTTACTCTGACTAAGCTATCACCACCATAAACTCTCTTTTGATAGTAGAACCAATGACCATCACTTATACCAATGCTCTTATAGTCACTTGCATCAGATGACTCAACAAAATATTGCTTATCTCTTTCTTCTTTACTTCCAGGAGTATATTTACCAGTTTCTTCATCATAACTGGAAGAAATAACCTTCGAAGTTTGAACATATAATCCTTTAGTTACATCAGCATCATAAGTAGCGGTTAGATCGCTGTCTTTTGCTACAATCCTAACTAAATCTTGATCATCACTATAAGTTTTCTCTTGCTTATAGTAATCATCCATTGAAATAGCAGAATAATCATTAACTATCCAAATACGAGTATCTTCGTCATAGGCAACAACATGCCAATCAGATTGATCATCATTATGATCATCTTCACCATTATTGTTTTTAGTTGTACAGCCAAATAATGAAAGTAATACAATTAAGGTAACTATTATTTTTTTCATATTATCCTCTCCTATTGATATTTACCAAGTTCTAATCTACTTGTATATTCTATTACACCTACATATCCACATGCTTCACAAGTTGATGTACCCATATTGTTTGTTGCATAATGTGCTTCATAAATATATCCACCACATCCACTACTATTACAATATCTCTTATGATACTGACTAGAATAAGAGACACAATTACCGTAATGAAATTTATGCGACACTCTATAAATTCCCCATTCGTCTGAATAATAGTTTTCAAACGATTCAAAAGTTCTATTAATAATCTCTACATTACAATTGCTGTTTCTATTACATTCGTATGTTTTAACGCTAGTTGAAGTTTTATTAACATAAAACATAGAATGAAAACCATTTTGCTCTTGAGATGCTTCACTTTCATGAGACAAACGAATATATGCACCTGTTACGCAAGAGTTAAAAAACACTCTTACTTGAGATGTAGAAGTAAATTGAATATCAGTTTCAATAATATCTCCTGAAACAGCATTCCAGTCATTTGTTTTATGTGCATAATTGTCACTTGAGTATTTTGCATGAGCTACGCACTGGATACAACCGGAATAATTTTTGCAATTACAATAGCCCCAGTAACTACAATTGTTATTATTATAAAGATGGTGCTCACAAGGTAAACCATCTTGGGAAAAATAACTTCCACTTGGATATTCATTGAATACAGCTATTAAATTAGTGTCAAGTTGTTCATTGGTTAATGTTAAAAGGCCCGTCGTTGATGAATCATCTTCTATCTCAATACTATCAATGTAAAATATACTAGCATCAAAATCATTATAAGCAGTACCTATTTGTCCACTTATAATATTGTATATATGATGAACTTCACCCTTAGAGAAAACTATCTCTTTATCATTCTTCACATACATTTTATCCATTTCAACATTTCCCAAGACAATACTAGAGCTACCATTTTCAACATCAATACCAATTAGATTATTATCATCTAAAATATATAACATTGATTTGTAGTAGCAAAGTATTTTTTTACTCAATGATCTACTACCTTTAAAAATGATATGCAAATCTTTTCCATGATAGTCAATAGAATAAACTGTATTATCATAAATAAAGTATATACAATTTTCAGTCTCTTCCATTTTATCAACTTGTACATTAACTAACTTTCTTATCGTATTAGTACTAAGATCTTTTGAGTACAGATAACCATTTTCACATTCTGATGGTCCTATTACATATTCAACCTCCCATTTATTACGATCAGAAAAGATAAAAGGATAATAAGTCATATCTTCAACAGAGAAATCCATCTTAAATGATCTATCATTTATGACAACGTTATCTTCTACTGTTGTAACTTTTTCTTTTGCAAAAGCAAATGAAAAACTGCACAAAATAATTAAAATTGCTGATAATAATCTTAATATTTTTCTAATTAACATAATCTAATCCTCCTTTCATAGAAAATATTATCTAATATAAATATAAAT
>CAVCVO010000026.1:0-8148 GCA_963606005.1 Anaerovoracaceae bacterium | reverse complement strand
TTTAGTAAATATGGTAAAATAATAAAAAAGATTTACATAAAATAAAAAATGAAGGGAGTTATAATTTTATGAAAATGATGATTCAAGCCGATGATTACGGCATTACAAAGGCAGTCACTGATGGTATCGTGGAGTGCGCTAAGCAAGGTATGATGACTCAAACAGGTATATTCACTAATATGCCTTGGGTTGATTATGCTGCAGAGAGGATCAAAGAGGTCCCTCATGTTTTGTTAGGGCAAGATCTTAACTTGTCTACTGGTGGACCAGTTACTGATCCTAAATTGATTCCTACTTTAGTTCAAGAAAACGGACAATTCTTAACTAGTGCAATGCACAGAAAGAGAGATCAAGAAAATCCTCATAATGTTACTTATGAAGATGCTTATTTAGAGTATGATAACCAAGTTAAGAAATTCATTGAATTATTTGACAAACTTCCTGGTTATATTGGAGGACATGCTTGGTCTAGTGAAGAAACTGACAAGGCTTTAAATGATATTGCAGATAAGTATGGTATATTTAATGCTCTTGCTATCTTAGATGAGCCTAAACCAAAATATACAATGTATCATGATCTTGAGGGAGAATGGGCAAGACCGATTGTTCGTGAAGATGGTAGATATGATTTTTCAGTACAATCCCAATCAGAGAATGATCCATTAAAAATGTTTAGAGAAGGCAAGTTTGATGAGATCTTTAAAGATACATTAGAAAATAAGGATGTATTCTTCTTACATACTCATGCAGGTTATTTAGATCGTGAATTGTTACAATTGTCTTCATTTAGTGTTATCAGACCAATGGAAGTAGGATTATTATGTTCTGCTGAATTAAAGAAGTGGGTAAAAGATAACAATGTAGAACTTGTTAACTATTTAGATCTCTATAAAGTTGGAGATTAAAAATGAACTTATTAGCGATCGATGTAGGAGGCACTGAGATTAAAAGTGCAATAGTAGATACTGATTATAATTTGTCTAATTGGGATAGTAAGCCAACTCCTCAAGATAGCTTAGATAGTTTTATAGATTCAATAGAAGAGATCTATCTAAGATATAAGGACAAAGTAGAAGGAGTAGCAGTTGCTATACCAGGATTTGTTGATGTGGAAAATGGTGTATGTAATAGTGGAGGAGCATTACTTTATAATGCAGGTCAACCTATTGGTAAATTATTACAGGAGAGATTAGGTTGTAAAGTTCATTTAGAAAATGATGGAAAAGCAGCAGCATTAGCTGAATTAGCTAATGGTTCATTAAAAGGATGTAAGAATGCGGCTGTATTTATCATTGGAACTGGTATTGGTGGAGGCATCATCATTGATGGTAAACTATTAAGAGGAAGGAACTTTACAGCAGGAGAGTTAAGCTTTTTAAATGTTAATATTGAAAAGGATAATGATCCTAATTATATGTTTGGAACAATATGTAATTATTGCACAACACCTGCTTTGATAAAGATGTATCAAACTAAAAGTGGCGATGATTCTGTTACTAATGGTAAACAATTCTTTGAAAAGTATCATCAAGGAAATAGTGATGCTATTGAAGTATTAGATGTATTTGCTAAAAACATTGCTGTTCAGTTAATGAATTTAGGCATCATCTTAAATTGTGAAAAGATAGCTGTTGGTGGAGGAATATCAAAACAAGAAGTCCTAGTAGAAAAGATCAATGAAAAGATGAATGAATCAGGATTGTATAGTTTCTTCTATGGAGCAAATGATATAGTTGAATATCTAAGACCAGAAGTAGTCAATTGTGCATACCTATCGAATGCTAATTTAATTGGTGCAGTTTATTCATATTTACAACAAGAAAAGGAGGATTAGAATATGAAATTATTAGTACAAGGTGATGATTATGGATTCACTAGAGGAGTAACTTACGGTATTATTGATGCTATTGATAATGGTATCTTAACATGTACTGGAATGTTTACTAACATGGAGATAGCTCCTTGGGCTGCTGAGTTTATCAAAGAGAGACCAAATTTCTGTTTTGGTATTGATTTTAATTTAGTATCAGGACCATCAGTTTCTCCAAAAGAGGAGATACCACATTTAGTAGATGAAAATGGTAGATTTATTAGATCAAATGTAAGAGTAAAAGATCCTCGTTGGCAAACTGAAGAAGGTAAAAAAGAATTATTCCCATATGATGAAGTATACAGAGAAATGAAGGCTCAATTTAATCGATTTGTGGAATTAACTGGAAGAAAACCTGGGTATGTCCATGGACATTCTATTGGAACAGAGGATACAAAGAGAGCTACAATTCAAATAGCAAAAGAAGAGAATGTACCTTATTCATTTGATTATATGAATAAAGCATTTGTGAGTATGTTTATTAAAGATGAAAAAGATGTAGTAGATAATAAAGCATTAAAAAAGGAATTTAATGCTACTGCTCAACTTCAAAAAGACCCACTTGGAAAGTTCATGAGGCATAAAGAAGAAATCTTGCAGCATGATTTTGTTGTTGCTGGTGGTCATCCTGGATATGTTGATGCTGACTTATTAAAGTTATCTTCATTATCACTAGAAAGAATGTTAGATCAAGCATTCATTTGTTCACAAGAGATGAAAGACTTTGTCAAAGAGAATAATGTTGAGTTAGTTGATTATTACGACCTTGTAAGAGAAGGATTTTAGGAGAGTAAAATGAGTTTTAGAAAAGATTTTTTATGGGGAGGAGCAACTGCTGCTAACCAATGTGAAGGTGCCTATAATGAAGGTGGTAGAGGTTTAGCTAATGTTGATGTCATCCCTCATGGTAAAGATAGATTAGCTGTTGTTAGTGGTGAAAGAAAGATGCTTGATTTTGAAGATGGTTATTTCTATCCTGCAAAGCAAGCTATTGATATGTATCATCATTATAAAGAAGATATTGCTTTATTTGCGGAAATGGGCTTTAAAGTATATAGATTATCTATTGCTTGGAGTAGGATATTCCCTAATGGTGATGAAGAGAAACCTAATGAAGAAGGTTTGAAATTCTATGAAGACTTGTTTAAAGAGTGTCATAAGTATGGTATTGAACCATTAGTAACTATCACTCACTTTGATTGTCCAATCCATCTTATTAAAGAATATGGTGGTTGGAGAAATAGAAAGATGATCGAGTTCTATAAGAGACTTGTCACCGTGTTATTTACTAGATTTAAGGGCTTAGTTAAGTATTGGTTAACTTTTAATGAGATCAATGTAATGCTTCATGGTCCTTTTATGGGAGCAGGTATATGCTTTGAAGAAGGAGAAGATAAATATAAAGTACTTTATACTGCAGCTCATCATGAATTAGTTGCTAGTAGTTGGGCAACAAAGATTGCTCATGAGATTGATGAGAATAATAAGATTGGTTGTATGATGAATGCTGGTACTAGTTATCCTTATTCATGTGATCCTAAAGATGTATTTGAAGCACAACAAACTAATCATCGTAATTATTTCTTTGTTGATATTCAATCAAGAGGAGAATATCCTGCTTATGCATTAAAGGAATTTGAAAGAAAAGGTTTTGAATTACCTGTTAAGGAAGATGATCTAAAGATACTTAAAGAAAATACAGTAGATTTTATATCATTCAGTTATTATTCTACAAGAGTATCTAAAGCTGAGGGTGAAAGTGATAGTACAATCAATTTGATGAAGAGTACAAAGAATCCATACTTAAAGAGTACAGATTGGGGTTGGCAAGTAGATCCATTAGGATTAAGGATAACATTAAATGAGATTTATGATAGATATCAGAAACCAATGTTCATTGTAGAAAATGGTTTAGGAGCCTATGATAAAGCCGATGAGAATGGTTATGTAGAAGATGACTATAGAATAGAGTTCTTAAGAGATCATATCAAAGCTATGAAAGACGCTGTTGAATTAGATGGTGTAGATTTGTTAGGTTATACTACTTGGGGACCAATAGATCTAGTCAGTGCAGGTACTGGAGAAATGAGCAAGAGATATGGTTTCATCTATGTAGATAGAGATGACTATGGTAATGGAACATTAAAGCGTTCTAAGAAGAAATCATTTGATTGGTATAAGAAAGTCATTGCTTCTAATGGGGAAGATTTAGATTAAGAGAGTGTAATACTCTCTTTTTTATAGGAGTATAGTGCCACATTTATTGTGGTAAATGTTTTCGTTGAATTATTTAAAGAGATAGTATATTTTTAGATAGAGGAATGTGGAGATGTTTAGCCAGTATTTTAGTGAAATATTTGAAATGTTAGTTGCTGATGAGTTTGTTTCAAGAACAGAAATTGCATCAAAAATTATGGTGAGTCCCCGTAAAGTTCAAAATATAATTCAGCAAATGGATGAATTCTTATCTAAATTTGGAGTAAACATTTTATCAAAACCCGGAAAAGGTAATGGCTATTATTTGTCTAATCGAAATATATACATAATAAAAAATGTCAGAAAAAGCTTGAATAGTATTTCTTCTGGTGAAATTGATAAAGAATACAGACAAAGATATATTATTTGGTCTTTATTTACAAATGAGTATATTAACATTCAACAAGTTGCTGATGAATTATTTGTTTCAGATCGAGTTATTAGATTAGATGTTGATGAAATCAAAGAAATATTTAAGGCTTATAATTTATCTATAAATAAATATTCAAACAAGGGAATATGTGTTGATGGTAATGAAAAGGACATTAGAAGATTCTTGACTGGAAAGCTGTTTATTTATGCCAAGCAAGGAATGATAAGTATCACTGAGCAAGACTTAGTTAATTTAAAAGAACAGATTGTTATTAATTGTGAGAAGTATGAATATCCAATTATTGATTATTCTATTGAAAATATGGCTATTCATTTTTTGATAATGGTGGAAAGAGTATTAACTGGTCATAATAGTTCTAATTATAAGGCTGTTGAAAGAAATGATGAGGTTGCTAAATCTATATCAAATAACATAATTCGTTATTTGGAAGCAAAATACACTGTTATTTTGAGTGAATTTGAAGAGGATTATATCTATTTGCAAGTCTTATTGAAAAAAGAGAATAAGCTATCCTTGGATACCAAAGTTGATGAGAGAATATGCAATCTTGTTTTAAGTATGCTTAGGATGATAGATGGTACATATAATACGAAATTAGAAGATGATTTTGATCTTTGTATGAATTTAAATATTCACTTTATAATGCTTTTAAAAAGATTAGAATATGATATGCAGTTGGACAATCCCATGATAAATGAAATCAAAAGTAATTATCTTTATAGTTATGAATTGGCTAGCTTTGGTGCAGATTACTTGAATAAGGAATTATCTTGTACTTTGCATGAAGGTGAAATAGGTTTTATTGCTTTATATTTACAACTTTCTTTGAGTGAGAAAAATGATAAAAAGAAAAATAAGATTTTGATCGTATGTGCATCAGGAAAGGGAATATCGGAAATTGTTAAACGAAATTTCAAATTACATTTTAAAGATTATATCGGATCTTTAGATGTTATATCAATGAATGGATTAATTAAGAAAACTATTAAGGATTACGATTATATTTTTTCTACTGTTCCTATTGATAAAAAATTGGAGAAACCTATTTTTTACATTAGTGGCTTTTTACAAGATGAGGATGTAAAAAATGTTGGAAATGTGTTGGAAAATACATCTGTGACAGTATATTTTGATAGGAATCTTTTTATTGATGATCTAAAAGCCAAGGACAGATACGAAGTGATTCAAAAAATGATAGAACATATTTCTCAATATATTTCGTTACCAACAGATTTTAAAGAGAATGTGATTGCTAGGGAGGATTTGTATTCAACTTCTTTAGGCAATAACGTTGCTTTTCCACATCCGAAAAATTTGATAGAGGCAAAAACATTTATTTGCATTGCTAGGTTATCGAAACCTATAAAATGGGATCAACAGCATGCTGTCAAATTAGTTATCATGGTATCAATAGATAAAAATGATTCTAGAGATATGAGTGATCTGTATGATTCAATCGCTAAGATCATCAATTACCCTGAAAATGTAAATAAATTAGTTAAGCAATTTAGTTATGAGAATTTGATGAATATAGTTTGCCACAGGTAATGTGGCATTTCTTTTCCTTTTTGTAAAGAACATTGTTTGATAGAATGCTAATGTAAAAAGTAATTACTTTAAAAGTTTTAGGAGGATTGTGTGTATGGATGAAGAAAATGTAGACTTGGAGCAAATATCATTCCAGATGATATTACATGCTGGAAATGCTAGGTCTAGTGCAATGCAAGCAATAGAGCAGAGTCATAGTGGGGATTTTGATGCTAGCCAAAGATCACTTGATGAAGCTGTAGAAGAGCTTAATATTGCTCATGATTCACAAACAATGCTGATCACTAGATTTGCTGGTGGGGATCAATTTGGTTCTAACATTTTGCTGAATCATGCACAAGATCATTTGACTATGGCAACA
This sequence comes from Anaerovoracaceae bacterium, assembly GCA_963606005.1. Classification (GTDB taxonomy): domain Bacteria; phylum Bacillota_I; class Bacilli_A; order Erysipelotrichales; family Erysipelotrichaceae; genus UBA1783. Next base: position 1,719 of record CAVCVO010000026.1, on the reverse strand, counting down.
TTAACGATTGATTTTGCCAAGGAAATAGTTCTATTAAGAAAAGAGCTAGGTAAGGAGAAAATATGAACATTATTTTAACTTGTAATGGTGGTATGTCTACATCTCTATTGGCTGAAAAAATGAAAAAAGAAGTAATTAGTCAGAATAAAGACTATAGTATTAAAGCAGTAGCTGTAGAAAAATTAAAAAATGAGATTGAGAATGCTGATGTTATTTTGCTTGGCCCACAAATTCAATATGAATTAAAGAAAGTCAAACAATTAGTAAACGATAAAAATATTGCAGTTGGAGTTATCCAACCTATGAGTTATGGTTTGTGTGATGGAAAGGCAGTTTTAAAACAAGCAGAAGATTTATATAACGGGAGATAGAAGAATATGAAGAAAAGTTTAAGTGAAAGATTACAGGAATTTTTGATTCCTATTAGTGAAAAAGTACAAAATATGTTTGTACTAGTTATTTTAAGAAGTGCTATGGGTGTTTTGATCCCAATTACGATCATTGGAGCTATCTATTTATTAGTATTGTGTTTTCCAGGATTAAGTGATCATTATCCTGCTGGATTCTTGAGCGTATTTACTGGTATATTTGGCACAATGTATTCTTTGACGATACCATTGATTGCCGTTTATGTTGTAATAGCTATTTGTTATTTCTATGCAGATAATAAAGAACAAAATAAGTTGATGACTTGTTTAATGGGCTTGATCGCATTTTTGACTGTTACACCATTTGTAGATGGCAATATAGATATGCAATGGTTAGGTGCTTCAGGATTATTTGTTGGTATGTTTGTGGCTTTTGTAAGTTCATGGATGTATACAAAATTAATTGAGGCAAATATCACTATTAAACTTCCCGATAGTGTTCCACCAATGGTATCTCAGCCATTTATGGTAATTATTCCTGGATTTATCATCATGACTGTATTTGGATTGATAAATTATTTATGTACTCTTACAGCTTATGGCTCACTACATGCAATTGTATTTAATTTATTACAACAACCAATGATGAATGTAGCTTTGTCTTTACCGTTTATCTGTGTTGCAGGCGCATTGACTTCATTGCTATGGTGGTGTGGCATTCATGGTGATAATGTAATTGGATCTATTTTAACACCATTCTTGATGTCAGCTTTAACAGCAAATATTGATGCTATTGCAAAAGGTGCTGAACCAACATATATCATCAACTATGCATTCTGGACATTCTTTATGATCTGTGGTTCAACATTAGCTCTAGTTGGATTATGTTGCTTTGCTAAATCTGAGAGATTGAAATCAGTAGGAAGAATGACTTTTGTGCCATTGATCTTCAACATTGGCGAACCATCATTGTTTGGACTACCTATCATGGGAAATGTTTACTTCTTGTTCCCATTTGTATTTAATAGAATAGTTCGTGCTATCGTCGCTTATTTTGCTATGAGTAGTGGATTAGTATCATTGTGCCATGCTAATATCGCTTGGACTATGCCAACAATAATTTCGGGATTCCTTGCAACTGGTTCAGTTTCTGGTGCGATACTTCAAGTTGTATTATTAGGATTAGATGTATTGATCTACTATCCATTTGTGAAAGCTTACGATAAAGTTTGTTGTGAAGAAGAGTTAAAGTTAAAAGAAACAGCTGAAAATAAGTAGTGCTTACATATGTAAGCACTATTTTCTAAAAGGAGCTTATTATGGGTGATAGGATCGCAAAACTTAAAGAATT
>CAVCVO010000025.1:0-15996 GCA_963606005.1 Anaerovoracaceae bacterium | reverse complement strand
TTTATTGTCTTTATGTTGCAGTAGTAGATGCATTTGTTAGATTATCTGTGATATGAAAAATAATGATGGAATTCAGTAAAATCTGTAATAATAAATTGAAGAAAGGTGTATAATAAAAGTAGAAAAAGAGTTTTTGAACAATGGGATTGTTTATAAGGAAGAAAGGATTATTAAAGATGAGTAAGAAGGTTATTATAATTTTAGTTAGTATATTGATGTTATTATCAATATTTGGTTGTAATAATGAGCAAGTTCATGATGAAATTTCATCAGATGATCAGACTCTTACAGAAAGTATGCATAACTTCTTTGCTTTGAAAAGTAATAATTATGTTAAAGGCGAACATTTTCAAGTTAAAGTGATCAGTTTTGCTAAGATTTATTACAAAGACAAAGTAATTTACAAATATTCTTTGGCAATTGCACCAAAATTAGATGAAAAAATGAATATTGAAAATTTTAAGTTTACGATAGTAGATGCTGATAAGTATTTTGTTGGCAATACTATGTATAGTATCTTTTCCAAAGACATATTTGAAAAAGGGCAGATCCCTGAAAAAACCGGAAAATCTGATATGGTGGCATATCGTTTTGAATTATTCCTGGATAATATAGATAATGAATATCAAAAGAGTAAAGAACTCACTGATGATAAAATGGATGATTTTTTATCAAAAGTGGTAGTGAAGATTGATTTTAATAATACTAGTGAAAAGATTGAAATAGATATTAGCGACATATTAGTGATAAATGAGGATAATGATATTCCTGAAGGAAGAGTAGATCTTTATAGCTTTCTACATAATGGAACTTATGGTGGTATTACTGCAGGGCCATATGATAACGATGTTTGGGAGTATTAATCTAGATAATGGTAAAAAAATACGTTTAATTTAAATATATTAAATATTGGAAATATGGAGATGATATATATGAGGGTGAGCTGAATAAGAACGTTAAAATTTCGAAAGGAGGATGTTATTATATGAAGAAATTTTTAACAATTTTGCTAGCAGTAGTTACAATGACTGTCAATTTAGGGTCATCTATTTTTGCAGATGATGTTGAAGAAGCTTCTAGTTTCTTTATGACATCTGAGCCAACAATGCCAGAATTAACTTCTACTTCTAAAATTGGAGATTCGTATAGTAGATCTCAATGGGTTGAAGATGTAATTGAGTATAACGAGCAGTATTATTCTCAAGAAGTTGTAAATTGGTATGAGACAGAAAATTCGTATGTGTTTGAATTTGGACCACGTGATATTTCGACTGTAATGAGTAATGCATCTGTATCTGATGACATTTATTTAGGTATTCATATGATTGAATACATTAAGCCAGAATCTGACTTAACAATGACAGTGAATTCTACTACATATGTTGATAAGTTTACCTACTATTATGGCTTTTCTGGAAGTTATACATCAATAGATAGTAAATATAGGACAACATATCAAGTGTTTAAGACATTGACAATCAATATAGCTTCCACAGTATCTAAAACGGCTGGAACGTTAATGGAGATTGTTACAGGAGTGGCAGAAGCAACATTTGATCTTGCAAGACCTGCATCATTAAAGACTTATAACCAATATATGTATTACAATAAAGTATGTTCTGTAAAGCCATCAAATGGTACGACATGGTTTCCTACTTGCCAAATTGGGAAAAGATATGCTTTTACAAAGGAAATTCATAGTGTTTACCATTCAAATGGTTACTTGGATGAGGATACAACATACACATATGAGTGGGATGGATATTCGGTACCTCCAAGGTCAGGACAATATGCTGAAGTATTAACTAAATCCCATTATGATGATGGTAGATGGATGATACAGAAAGCAATAGAAACAATAAATACTGGAGGATATGTTGATGTTTATGGACTTGCGACAAATGTGGATAATTAAATATATTAAAGTACTGTTGTGTACAATTATGGTGATGTGCTTGTTTGGTTGCCAACAAAATGATACGAGCGATAAATTAGCTGATCACTATGATCAATTAGATAAATCAATGCAAAATTATCTTTATGAGGAAGACTTGCCAACTTATACAGGTAAATATGTTGAGGTAAAAGTTAAAGATGTCATCAAGTATGATCGAGATGGTAGGATCATTTATATATACGATGTTTTATTTGCTCCTATTTACAATCAAAAGACTGTAATTAGTGGTATTGAGTTATCATCAATTGAATATGGTAATGATGTTAAGAAGTTTTACTATGAGCCAAATTTTAGTTACTCATCATTAGATAAATCTAATTACACTTATAATACGATTGATGAGATCATTGCAGAAAGATATCAGTTCTTTTTAGAAGATAACACAATAATGTATAGTTACTCCTTAACTGAAGAACAATTTGAATCATGCTTAACAAATATTAAGATAACTATCACTATCAATGGGTATGATGATGAAATTGAGTTAAAAGATTTAGTGATCCACGATTACTCAGCTGAAGTGGATAACGATAACGATATAATAGCTAGGATGTTAAATGGTAATAATCCTTTCATGTCATTAAGTGCATATATTGAATATTAATAGAGTCAAGGATATGAGTTAGCTTGTATCCTTTTATTATGGGATAAATAGGTAATATAGATATAAGAAAATGTGTTATAATTTTCTATGATTATTTTGGGAGGTATTTTATTATGGCACGTCCTATTTTTCCTAAGAGAGCGATAGTTACAGGTGGTATGCCTTATGGCAATAAGAGCTTGCATTTTGGCCATGTTGGTGGAATGTTTGTTCATGCCGATGTATTTGCGAGATTTTTAAGAGACAGGATCGGTAAAGATAATGTTATCTTTGTTAGTGGTACTGACTGTTATGGCTCACCGATCGCTGAAGGTTATCGTAAGAAATGTGAACAAGAAGGTTTCACTGGTACAATTGAAGATTATGTAATGGCTAACCATTTACAACAAAAGAAGACATTAGATGAATATGAGATCTCATTAGATATATATGGTGCTAGTGGATTGGGTGATACTAAGCCAGTTCATCAAGAGGAGACTAATGAATTCATCACTAATCTATACAAACATGGTTGGTTAGAGAAAATGGTCACTAAGCAGTTCTATGATCCAAAGGCTCAATGTTTCTTAAATGGAAGACAAGTAATTGGTAAATGTCCAATTAAGGGTTGTCAATCAGAAAAGGGATATGCTGACGAGTGCGATCTTGGCCACCAATATATGCCAGAGGATTTAATTGATCCAAAGAGTACTTTAAGTGGTGAGACTCCTGAAATGCGTGATGTAGTTAACTGGTATTTCAAACTAACGGAATGTAATGATCTACTAGAAAAATATGTTGATGATATTGCTTGTAAACCAAATGTAAGAAGGATCGTTTGGGAAACAATGAAGGAATCTTTAGCAAAGCCGATCATCTATGTTCGTAAAGAAGGTATTGAAACATATAAAGAGATCAAAAATGAATTACCTGCTCATGAATGTTCATCTTTAGAGAACGTTAAAGATAGTTTTACTCTTGAATTTAAAACATTAAAGGAAAGAGAGGCAGCTTGTACAATACTTACAAATAACTCCATCAGATATCGTACTGGTAAGACTTTAGTACCATTAAGACTTACAGGTAATATTGAATGGGGTGTAAAAGCACCATCATTAGAAGGTGAAAAAGATCTAACTGTTTGGGTATGGCCAGAAAGTTTATGGGCTCCTATTTCATTTACTAAAGCATATTTGAAGAGAAAAGGTGAGAGTGAAGATAAGTGGAAGGATTATTGGTGTGATCCAGAAGCTGGTGTATTCCAGTTCATTGGTCAAGATAACATCTATTTCTATGGAGTAGCTCAGATGCCGATGTTCATGGCTCAACAAGACTCAAAAGAGTTGTCTATTCATCCTAAAAAAGGCGAGTTACAATTACCTACACTAGTAGCTAATCACCATATCTTGTTCTTAGATAAGAAAGCTAGTAGTTCATCAGCTATTAAACCTCCAATGGCTGAAGACTTATTATCTTACTATACAGCTGAACAATTAAGGGTTCATTTCTTATCACTAGCTCTAGCAAATAAATCAGTAAGTTTCATGCCTAAGCCATTTAATCCAAATGCTAAGGAAAATGAAGTTGATCCAGTTGTAGCTCAAGGTAACTTATTTACTAATGTCCTTAATAGATTAGCTCGAAGTTGCTTCTATTCAGCTCAAAAGTATTATGATGGTAAATTACCTTATGGTGAGGTAAGTAAAGAAGTTAAAGAGACTGCTGAAAAAGCCATCTTAGAGTATGAACAGATGATGTATCGCTTTGAATTACATCAGATATATAACGTATTAGATACTTACATCCGTCAAGCTAATAAGTATTGGGCAAAATATTCTGATCAAGCTACTAAGACTAATGATGAGCAATTGAGAAAGCAAACTTTGATCGATTGTTTCTATATGTTAAGAGTAGCTACAGTATTATCTCATCCTATCATGCCTACAGGCTGTGAAAAGACAGTAGATTACTTAAATGTTGATAAAGAGAAGTTCTTTAATTGGGACTATATCTTTGAAGATATCTACTTCTTTATGGATGATAAGCAAGATCATAAGATCAAACAATTAGCTGAAAAAGAAGACTTCTATGTTAAACATCCAAGTCAATTTAAGTAAAATGGGGAGAAAATTATGGATTATAAAGAATTAGCAGAATTGTTGTTTCCTAATCTACAACATGATTATCAATATTATTTAGATAAGTATCCCGAAAGAGATTTGCCAAAGGGAGCTGAGGTACTAAGAATGGCACCTTCTCCTACAGGTTTCATCCATTTAGGAAATTTATATGGTACTTTAGCTGATGAGAGGATCGCTCATCAAAGCGGTGGTATCTTGTATTTACGTATAGAAGATACGGACTTAAAGAGAAAAGTCGAAGGCGCAGTTGAAACAGTCATTTCTTGTTTTGACTATTTCCAGATCCATTTTGATGAAGGTGCTGAACATGATCCTGAAGGTAATTATGGCCCTTATTACCAAAGACAGAGAGCTGACGTCTATCATGCATTTGCTAAGAAATTAGTCAGTGAAGGTAAGGCTTATCCTTGCTTCTGCTCAGAAGATGATCTAGCTAATTTGCGTGAACAACAGACAGCTCAAGGTGAAGGAACAGGTTATTATGGTAAGTGGGCTAAATGTCGTAACTTATCATTAGAAGAGATCAAACAACACATAGCTAATGGTGATAGTTATGTCATTAGGATGCGTTCTACTGGTAACAGTGCTATTGAGCATACTTTCCATGATGAGATCAAGGGAGATATCACTGTTCATGAAAATGATCAAGATGTCATCTTATTGAAGGCTGATGGTATTCCTACATATCACTTCGCTCATGCTATTGATGATACTTTGATGCACACCACTATCGTATTACGTGGTGAAGAGTGGTTAGGTACTTTACCTGTTCACTTAGAGATCTTTAAAATGTTAGGCTTTAAACAATTAAAGTATGCTCATACAACAGTATTGATGAAGATCGATGAGACTGGTACGAAGAGAAAGTTATCTAAGAGAAAAGACCCAGAGTTATCATTAGATTATTATCGTCATTTAGGTTATCATCCATATGCTGTTAAACTTTATTTGATGACTTTATTAAACTGGAATTTTGAACAATGGTTCTTAAAGAATCCTGATACTGATCTAAATGAGTTTAAGTTCTCATTAGATAAGATGGGTCAATCTGGAGCATTGTTTGATCTAGATAAATTGAACAATATCGCAAAGACATATCTTTCAAAGTTCTCACTTGAGCAGATGAAAGATTATCTAAAGACTTTTGTTAAGACTTATCACAGTGAAGATTATGATATGTATTTTGCTGATGAGACTAAGATTGATCAAATCTTGACTCTTGGCATGGGATTAAATCTAAAGAAGAGAAGAAAAGACTATGCTTATGCTTCTCAGATCTTAGAATCAATTGACTTGTACTATCATCATAAGATGACTGATGAATTCAAACAAGATAGTAAAGAAGTAAAGAGTATCTTGAATGATTTCTTGATCAGTTATGATTACAATGATGATAACAATACTTGGTTTGAAAAGTTAAAGACTATCGCTACTGATCATGGTTATCAATGCGATATGAAGGCTTATAAAGAGAATCCTGAAGCTTATAAAGGATCTATTGCTGATGTATCAGAGATCGTTAGGATCGCTGCTACAGGCCGTAAGAATACCCCTGATCTGTGGACTATCATGCAGATCTTAGGTAAAGAAGAGACTGTTAAGAGAATAAATAGTGTGTTAAAGGGGTTAGAGTAAGATGCGTTATGGTAGTTTCTTAAAGAAACTTGATACCATCGGGCTTGTGGCCCCTTCTTTTGGTGTCAGTGGTTATCCATATGAGGATAGATTTAATAATGCTTGTAAGAAGTTCACTAATTTAGGTTACACGATCAAAAAGAGTGAACATCTTTATGGTATAGAGAAAGCAAAAAGTGCTGATGATAAGATAAGAGCTAAAGAATTCATGGAAATGTATCTTGATGTAGATACTGATTTCATCATCTCTGTAGCTGGTGGAGAATTAATGTCTAGCATGTTACCTTATATTGATTTTGAGGTATTTAAGTATGCTAAGCCAAAATTCTTTATGGGTTATTCAGATAATAGTAATCTTATCTTTACTTTACCAATGTTAACAGATACAGCAGCAATCTATGGCAGTAATTTTGGTAGTTTTGGTATGGCTAATTGGGACAGGTCACTACAAGAGTGTTATGAAATCATCACTGGTAAGAGAAATGAACAATCATCATATGAATTATACGAAATAGAAGATAAGTCTCATGAAGAGGATAATGCTTTATGTGGTTATAATTTAACAGAGAAAGTTGAATACAAATCATTAGATGGTAAAGATGTTGATGTAAGTGGACGACTAATTGGTGGCTGTTTAGATGTTGTTGTTGGCTTATGTGGCACTAAATATGGTCAAGTGGATGACTTCTTAGAAAAATATAAGAATGATGGATTTATCTGGTATTTTGAAGCTTGTGATCTAAATGTTTTAGCTCAAAGTAGAGCTTTGTGGCAATTAAACCAAGCTGGTTGGTTTAAATACTGTAAAGCTATCATCTATGGTAGAGCAGTGCATCCTGAAGAGTGTTTTGGTTATACTATTGAAGATGTTTTAAAAGATAACTTATCATCCTTAAATGTTCCAGTTGTCTATGGTTGTGATTTTGGCCATGTTCCACCTAGTTGGACTTTGATCGCTGGTAGTGTTGCGCATTTTACATTAGAAAAAGAAAAAGCACATATTTCTTTTGAGTTGAGATAATGATCAAAGCTATATTATTTGACCTTGATGGTGTACTTATCGATAGTGAGTATCGCACTATATCGATCAAAAAAGAATTATTAAAGAAATATAATTTGCCAGTAAATGATGAAATAGTAGGTAAGCTTGCTGGTAAAAGATTAAGTAAAGTAGTGCCAGAATTATTTCCTGATTTTATTAGGGTAGAAGAGTTATTAAATGAGTATCAACATTTAGCTTATGATGAAGTTGATTATAGTAAGTTAGAAATGAAGGATGCTAGTGAAACATTAAGAAAGCTAAAAGAAAACTATCTATTAGCTTTAGTTACAGCTAGTAATAAAGAAAAATTAAGTAAAGTATTTGACCAATTACATTGGTGGAATATTTTTGATGTGGTAATTGATGAAGATATGGGCTTACCTGTTAAACCTGATCCTCAAGTATATTTAAAAGCAATGGAGCTACTAAATGTTACTAGCAAAGAGTGTATCATTATTGAAGACTCTTGTAATGGTATTAAAGCTGCTAAAGCTGCTAGAGTGAAAGTCATTGCGAAAAGAGAAAATAGGTACACAGTAGATCAATCAAATGCAGATGAGTTTATTGATGATCTTAGTGAGATAATTGATGTAGTAAAACACACCAATTGAAAACTAAAAATTTGACCGAATGAAAAGTCCAAATTTGACCGATTGGACTTTTTTTGAGTAAAAATTTCAGCAGTTCAAATGTGAAAAATTTATTAATTCAGACACTGTTTTAGTTGTGAAAAAAGATTAAACTTAATGGGCAATTATATAAAGCAATTGAGTACTGATATGGTAAAATATAATCAAGAAGAACAATCGAGTTGTTACTAAGAAACTATGAGGAGTTGTTTTGTGGAGAATATCTACAAAATGCTTTTTTGAGATAAAAAGGAGTAAAGTTTATGAAAGTTAGAAAGAGAAATGGTAATCTGCAACAGTTTAATTCAGAGAAGATTTCGGTAGCTATTTTAGCGGCCATGAAGAGTACTGGATATGATGATAAAGACAATATGGCTGAAAAGATTGCCTGTGATATTGAAAAAGAGTTAGTCAACAAGAATGTAAGAGTCATTGAAATTGAGAATCTTCAAGACTTGGTTGAAAGTAAACTAATGGGCTCATCTCTTAAGGATGTTGCTCGTAGCTATATCCGTTATCGTTATGATCGTGAGAGGATCCGTCATAATAAGACTAAATTAATGTCAGATATCTCAGAGAAATTAAATGCGACTAATGTTGAAAATCAAAATGCTAATTTGGATGAGAAGTCGTTCAGTGGTAGGATGAATGAAGCAAATAGAGTAGTCATGAAAGATTATGCTTTATATAACTGTATGAGTGAAATGGCTAGAAATAACCATTTGAACAATGAGATATATATTCACGATTTGGATTCTTATGCTGTTGGTATGCATAACTGTTTATCTATTCCATTTGATAAGATTCTGGCAAATGGTTTTAAGACAAGACAGACAGATGTTCGTTCGCCTCGTTCAGTAAATACCGCTATGCAACTTGTTGCTGTTGTCATGCAATTACAGTCTTTGCAACAGTTTGGTGGGGTAAGCGCAACTCACTTGGATTGGACAATGGTCCCTTATGTTCGTTATTCATTCTATAAGCATTTTAAGGACGGTTTACATTATATAGAGAAGATAGATGAATTGCCTTTCACTAAGTCTGAAGCAAAAGATGTTTCTATCGAAGACGAAAGATATACAGCTCATCCTGCTTCATATGAATATGCGACAAACCTAACTGCTAAAGAGATCTATCAAGCAGTAGAGGCTTTATATCATAACTTAAATACATTGCAATCAAGAAGTGGACAACAGTTACCATTCTCTTCTATCAATTATGGTACTTGTACTTTAAAAGAAGGTAGAATGGTCACTAAAGCTTTGCTAGAAGTATCTATTGATGGCTTAGGAACATTACATAAGACACCAATATTCCCTTGTGGCATTTTCCAATGCATGAAGGGTGTAAATAGAAAACCTGGCGATCCTAACTATGATTTGTTCCAATTAGCTTTAAAGTCTACTTCATTAAGGTTATATCCTAACTATGTTAATGTTGATTGGTCTAATAATGCTGGTTATGATATCAACGATCCTAAGACTTATATGTCTACTATGGGTTGTAGGACTAGTAATGGTTATGATATCAATGGATTTGGTCAGATGAAGGATGGCAGAGGTAATATTTGCCCTGTAACTATCATCTTACCTACATTGGCTATGGAAGCAACAAGAAATATCGATAAATTCATGTTGCTATTAGATTTAAAGATCCATGAAGCTAAAGACATGTTATTAGAAAGATTTGAATGGATCTGTTCTCAACCAGCAGAAAGTGCTAATTTCATGTATGAGAATGGTACTATGGAGGGTTATATTCCTTCTGAGGGTATTAGAAGTGCTCTTAAGCATGGGACTATTGTTATTGGTCAATTAGGCTTAGCAGAGGCTCTAGAATTGCTTGTAGGTGGTGATCAGACTACTGAAGAAGGTATGGAGTTAGCTAAGAGGATCGAACAGTTATTTAAAGACAGGTGTAATGAATTTAAACAACAATATAAGTTGAACTTTGGTGTTTATTATACACCGGCAGAAAACTTATGTTATACAGCTATGAAGAAGTTTAAAGATAGATTTGGTGAGATCAAAAATGTTTCTGATAAAGAATTCTTTACTAATTCAATCCATGTACCTGTATATAAGCAACTTACACCATTTGAAAAGATTGATATTGAATCACAATTGACTGGTTATTCTAATGCTGGATGTATCACTTATGTTGAGCTTGAATCAACTAGTAAGCACAATCTTAAAGCACTAGAGGAACTTGTTAACTATGCTATGGATAAGGATATTCCATATTTTGCAATCAATATTCCTAATGATACTTGTTTAAAGTGTGGCTATACTGATGAGTTTAATGATCATTGCCCAATGTGTGGTAGTGAAGAGATTCAACAATTACGTCGTGTTACAGGTTATCTAACCGGAAACTACAAGACAGCTTTTAATAAAGGCAAGCAACAAGAAACAGAAATGCGTGTTAAGCATAACGAATTCTTTTAGGAGTTAATCATGAATTATATAAAAATAGAGGGGTCTAGTTTATCCAATGGCTTAGGTTGGCGAATAGTACTTTGGGTAAGTGGTTGTAATCATAGGTGTACTAATTGCCATAATCCAGAGACATGGGATGAAAATGCTGGCAAGCCATTTACTGATAAGCAAAAACAAAAGATCATGGAATTATTGAGTCATAATTACATTAATGGATTAACACTTAGTGGTGGAGATCCATTATATCCGAACAATAGAGAAGTTATCTTAGAGTTAGTAAAGGCTGTTAAAGAGACTTATAAAGATAAGGATATCTGGTTATATACCGGTTATGATTATCAAGATATCAAGGATCTAGAAATATTAGATTATATAGATGTAGTTGTTGATGGTAAATATGATGAACAATTACGTGATGTTTCTTTATCATTTAGAGGTTCTTCTAATCAAAGGATCATAGATGTTAAAAAGACAAAAGAAACTGGTAAAGAAGTTATATTAGATTTATAGAGATGATACTTAAAGCTATCATCTTTTTTTACATTATAAAAGCCCGACTTCATATCGGGCTTTTATCAATTAAATGAATAGAAAGGAATTACTCATTAATCTTTCTTTTCTTTAGAACTACAGCTGTAGCTAAAGCTGCGGTAGATACTGTTAATACAGCGATCCATAAGAAGATGTGTGAATGATCACCTGTATCTGGAACAGGAATAGGAGTATGTGAGTTAGTTATCACAAATCCATCAGTCATATCGCCTGTATAAGTAGTAGTATAATCATCAACTTCTTTTTCTTTGACAGTATATTCAACTTTTTCACCATTATCATACTCATCTAATTCAGTGAAGTATGAAGTCCAACCATTATCTTTTGATAAAGTTACTTGAATATCTGTTTCATCGCCATTGATAACTAAGTATACGACTACTTCTTTAGGACGAATCTGATCTTTGTTATCTTTGTCATCCCATACTTTAGTTACCTTAACATTGATCTTGTTAGGAGTATGAGTGTTGATGATATCAAATTTATCATAAGTTGTAGTGTAATAATCAACAGCTTCTTCGCTGATTGTATAGACGATCTCAGTACCATGATCTCTATATACTGGAAGATCTTCAAATGTATAAGTCCAATCAGTTGCTTCTGTAACAATGATAGTTTTGTAGATCACACCATCAGCTAATAAGTTAACAGTGATTTCATTAGGCCTTGCACCATCTTGGTTATCATTGTCATCCCAATGTTTAGTTCCTGAGATTGAAGTAGTTTCAGGAGTATGAGTATTAGTGATGCTGTAACCACCATCTGTTAATTGTGCAATTTCTGAAGTGTATTTATCTACAGATAATTCTTTAATAGTATAAACAACTTCCTTGCCTTCTTTATACTTATCAAGCTCAGTGAATGAACCAGACCAGTTATTTTCTTCGCTTAATACAAGAGTAGTTTCTGTTTCAACACCATCAGCAACAAGTACTACAGTGATACTTTCTACTCTATAGCCATCTTGATCATCATTGTCATTCCAAGTCTTTGTTACTGGTAAGCTGATCTTTTCATTTTCATGAGTATTAGTTATCGCATATCCACTAGATTGACTACCTGTGATCACAGTAGTATAACCACTGATTGTCAATTCCTTAACTGTATATTTGATCTCTTTGCCATGATCTTTATACTTGTCTAGATCAGTGAATGAACCACTCCAATTGTTATCATTTGTTAACACCAATGTCTTACTAGTTTCAACGCCATCAGCTAATAATACAACAGTGATGCTTTCAGGTCTAATGCCATCATTATTGTTGTTATCTTGCCAAGATTTTGTTACATCAATTGATGTAGTAGCAACAGTATGAGTATTAGTGATGCTATAATCACCAGTACTTGTCTTAGTTATTTCAGTTGTATAGCCAGCAACACTTAACTCTTTGACACTATAAACAATTTCTTTACCATCTTTATACTTATCTAAGTTAGTGAATGAGCCAGACCAATTATTGTTCTCATTTAGAACAAGAGTCTTATCTGTATTAGTTCCATCAGCAACAAGTACTACAGTAACAGAAGAAGGACGAACACCATCTTGATCATCGTTATCTGACCAAGCTTTGCTTACAGCAATCTCAGTTTGCTCTGTTTCATGAGTGTTAGTAACAGTGTAACCACCATTAGCATTCTTTTCAACAACAGAAGTGTAATGCTCATTAACAGTTACTTCTTTAACAGAATAAACGATTTCTTTTCCATTCTTATATTTGTCTAAGTTAACAAATGTATCAGCCCAATTGTTATTAGCATTTAATGTTAATGTTGTTGTAGTTTCAACACCATCAGCTAATAATACAACAGTGATATTTTCAGGTCTATAACCATCTTGGTTACCATTGTCTTTCCATACTTTATTTACTGGAAGATTAGTCTTTTCAGGTGTATGAGTATTAGTAATGACAAATCCTGTTTCAACATTGCCACTTAGATTTGTAGTGTAACCATCAACAGCTTTTTCACCTACTGTGTAAGTGATCGCTTTACCGTTATCATATTTATCTAGATCAGTGAATGTGTATGACCAATTACCATCTGCATCAGGTTTAATTGTTACTGTTTCTTTAACAGCGCCATCAGCATATAGGTAAACGGTGATCTCTTCAGGTCTAATGCCATCTTGGTTATTATTATCAACCCAAACTTTAGAAACTTTAACTTCTGTTTTCTCATTTTCGTGAGTATTTGTGATTGTATAACCACTTGTTTGATCTCCAGTGATAGTAGCAGTATAGTTATCAACTGTTACTTCAGAAACAGTATAAGTGATCTCATTACCATCTTTATATTTGTCTAAACCAGTGAATGAATTTGTCCAATTGTTACTAGCATTTAGTACTAACCTATCTGCTTCTTGACCATTTGCAAATAAAATTACAGTGACTTCATTAGTTCTCATGCCATCATGGTTATTATCATCGTCCCATACTTTAGTAACAGGAACACTGATCTTTTCAGGTGTATGAGTATTAGTAATGACAAATCCTGTTTCAACATTGCCACTTAGATTTGTAGTGTAACCATCAACAGCTTTTTCACCTACTGTGTAAGTGATCGCTTTACCGTTATCATATTTATCTAGATCAGTGAATGTGTATGACCAATTACCATCTGCATCAGGTTTAATTGTTACTGTTTCTTTAACAGCGCCATCAGCATATAGGTAAACGGTGATCTCTTCAGGTCTAATGCCATCTTGGTTATCATTGTCATTCCAAGTTTTAGTAACACTGACAGATGTTTTTTCAGGAGTATGAGTATTAGTGATAGTAAATCCACCATTTTCATTTTCAACAACTTCTGAAGTATAACCATCAACTGCTACTTCTTTTACCGTATAAACAATTTCTTTTCCTTCTTTATACTTATCTAAGTCAGTGAATGAACCAGCCCAATTGTTATCCTCACTTAATACAAGTGTAGTTTCTGTTTCAACACCATCAGCAACAAGTATTACAGTTACAGAATTTTTTCTGATACCATCTTGGTTACCATTATCATCCCATGATTTAGTAACATCAATTGATGTCTTTTCAGGAGTATGAGTATTGGTTACTGTAAATCCTGTAGATTGACTTCCAGTTATTGTAGTTTCATAACCTGTGATAGCAGTTTCTTTTACTGTATAAGTGATAGTCGTACCAGTTGATGTCTTTAGATCTAAGTTTTCAAATTTACCAGACCAGTTATTAGTGCTATTTAATGTTAATGTCTTACCAGTAGTAACATTATCAGCATATAGTTCAACTGTTACAGAATCTGTACGAAGACCATCTTGGTTATCATTGTCTTCCCAAACTTTAGTTACAGAAACATCTGTAGTAGTTTTAGTATAAGTGTTAGTTACAGTGATTGCTTTAGATGCATCTAGATCAGTGTCAGTGATCGTGAAAGGATTTGTTACTGAATAAGTAGTGGCTAATGAATAACCAGTTAATTCAGCATCAGATTCTTCTATATAATAAGTTCCAACTGGTACATTGATGATCTCAGTAGCAGTAGTGCTATTAGCAGTCAATGTCACAGTCCATAATAAATTACCTTTTGTGCCTGTTCCTCCAACTGTTGTAGGTGCTACGTATTCGTAGATCTTAATAGTTGGATTAGGGAAAGTAGTCAATGTTGTATCAGTAGAAGTAGCAACTTTCTTTATTGAAAGAGTAGCTGTATCTGGTACAGGTGTTTTTTCAGAAGAGAATTTAACATTGTCGATCAAGTTACCAACAGTTTTATTTCCACTTGCTGCAGATATTGATACGAAGAAGAAACGTGTCATGTATTGATCTTCTGGTACAACATAGTTACCTGAAACTGTTTCCCAACTTCCACCAGCTGAGTTAGTTAATACATAAGCACCATATGTTGTAGGATCAGCTACTACTTTTAGAATGTCTTCTTGAGTATTGATGGTTGTCCCAAACTTATTAGCGTCCATGATGACTAAAGCCATTGTGTCTTCGCCTTCGTAATAATGGATATCTTGCCAATAGCTTTGTAACCTTGCTCTATGAGCAAATGACCAGTTTAGTGTTTCTCCTGGAACAGTCATTACATCTTGATATAATGAACCTTCTTGTTCACAGTTTAATTCAGCAAATTGATTACCATCTGGTGCAGTAGAAACGCCAAAGAATAGATTACCTGAACTAGCTCTGACAATTTCGATGCCATCGCCAACAGCTGTTGTCTTCCAAATTAGACCACTTGTGTTAACAGATAATTGACTCCAATAAGATGATTTGATTGACGGAGTCTCAAAGCTTCCGTTGAGAAGTTTAGCAGAATATTTTGTTTGAGCAAATTCTACTGAAGTTCCTGCAGCATCAGTAACTTTATAAGTTACATAAGATGACTCGGTAATACCACCACCAGTTAGTACGACACTTAGCCAACTACCATCTTTAGCGATATTAGAGCCTACTGTTTCATAAGCAGTGTAAGTGATATCTTCATAATTACCAGTGCCTGTTTTCTTTTGCCATGTGTATGGACCGGTACCACCAGTAACAGTTAGATGACCATCTGTTGTTATTGTGTCAGTGATCGTTAGCGGTACAGTTTCTCCTTCGGCATAAGCCGATGTAGGCAAGAAAGAACAGAGCATTGATAGTACCAAGAAGATACTCAATAATCGTTTTTTCATAAGTAAATTTCCTTTCTTTTCGATTTTGTTTTGAATTAATCGATTTCTAATGATCATTAGAAAGCATAATATAAGTTAGAAAAGCCTCTTGCTTTTGGCAAGGAAGGCTTTTTGCACTCATTACATTCTCTTAATGATCTTAAATATAAGAGATGTCATATCTTTGGACATCTTGTCCCTATTATTTTACCAAATAATACCTATGTAAGTAAAGAAAAAAACAAGAATGTGTTCTAAAAACATAATAATATTGCTCAAAATTATACTAAAGGAGGGCAATAATTGAACAAATAAAAACTCTTACGTAACGTAAGAGTTTGCATACATAAGGTGCGTTGCTTTTAATAATTTTCTTGGTGAACTTCAAAGTA
>CAVCVO010000024.1:0-3295 GCA_963606005.1 Anaerovoracaceae bacterium | reverse complement strand
AATATGTATTCATACAAACTATTAGAAAACAAATTAAAAGCTCTAAACTTAACGAAATCCAATCTTTGTGATCTATTAAATATATCTTCGAGGACAATCGCCAAAATATCCAAAGGCGAAAAGATTTCTGATCGTGTTTTAAAAAGAATTGCAACTTTTTTAGATTGTGATATTAACGACTTATATAGTGTTGTTTGTAATAATCGTATCTTGCAGATTCTTAAAGAAGAAAAAGATGCGAAGGTATCTGGTGGCCTTTATCATGAGTTACAAGTTAAAATGACATACAATTCCAATCACATCGAAGGTTCAAAACTTACCGAAGATCAAACTAGATTGATCTTCGAAACAAGAACTATTGACGCTAATGATGGTATGCTTGTAGATGACATCATAGAAACCAGTAACCATTTTAGAGCTATTGATTACGTAATAGATCATGCCCTTGAGTCTTTAAGTGAGGAACTGATCAAGCATCTTCATCTCATCCTTAAGCAATCTACCAAAGATTCTACTTTGGATTGGTTTGCGGTTAGTGATTACAAAAAAAGTCAAATGTTGTAGGTGGCAAAAAAACATGCAAACCATCTGAAGTTTCTAAAGAAATGAATAAGTTGCTCAAGACTTACAACGCAAAAGAGGGCATAACTATAAATGACATTATTGAATTCCACGCAGATTTTGAAATAATTCATCCATTTCAAGATGGCAATGGTAGAGTTGGTAGATTGATAGCCCTAAAGGAATGTTTAAGATTTAATATAACTCCTTTCATCATCGAAGATTACAAGAAAGCCTTCTATTATCGTGGCCTTTCTAATTGGCGACAAGAAAAAGTTTGGCTTATTGACACTTGTCTTGATGGGCAAGATACCTTTAGAAAATTGTTACGGCTCCTAGATATTCAAGAGTGATCATCATCTAAACTAAATTTAAAACTCACAAAATCAAAGGAAAGCAGATCTGTGAGTTCTATTTGATTTGGTTCTATTATCTTCAGTTGATTTAAAGCTTAGTTATCAAATTGTTTGGCGAGTTTTTATTTATTTCTAAATACTTTATTTTTGATTCAGCGATCAATTCCTCTATACACTCTCTAAACGACTTAGAAATATTTCCAGAATAACCAATCTTGTTATATATGGAAGTTGCAGAATAATCCCCATTTTCTAAACAATCCACTACTAATTTTTTAATTTCCTTTTTTGTTCTTCTTTTTTTATTCTGTATAATGGGCTTTTCAACTTCTGCAGTCAAAAAGCTTTTGTGAATAGGAACTATTACCGAAAAGAATGTCCTATCATCATCGGTAATAAATTCAGGCAATGGTGAACCATTATTAGCAATCCCCCTAAGAGCAGTAGGAATACCAGTATTTCTACCCTCAACCAAATGAAGTTCCTTTAAGAAATCACCTATTCTACGATTCCTATATCTTCTTGATTTCATTTTCAAATTAGCTATATCTTCATCACTAATAGATTTATCAGGCCCAGGAGTGCTAGTAATCTCTATGCATTCTTTTTCAATCCTTATTGTGATTGGATCATATAGTTGATATGAGCGATGATATACTGCATTAGAAATAAACTCTTCCAATGCTTCGAAACTGTAATTTTTAACCCTAATTGCCTCTGCTTGATCATCACTTTTGAATATCTTTTCGGCTATAACGTTGTTTTTAATATATCTTAAAACATCTTGAAGTTGTTGATCTATTGGTCCTGTGAAGATTCTTTCTTCCATGGCTTGCCCTGTAGGATCAGGGATATTAACTAGTTCAATCCTACAATATGGAAAAAAATTTTCAGGATCATCATTAAAAAATAGCAATCCAACATTTAATGGTTTATAGTACTCTTTTGGCCCATCAGCTATCCTTAAATTAGATGCTATCTCCTCTATAGTCAATCTATCTATGTCATTTAAGAGATTACTATTAACTGTTTGAAGATAATTTCTAAGCAAAGGAAATTTTAAATCCGTTATATCTGACTTTATATTAATCCTATCGTCAAAAGGAATATTGTGAGTTAATGCCATCAATTCCTTCACGTCAAGTTCTGAAGCTTCAATCGTACTCGATAATCTACGAATATAATAAGTTTTCTCGGAATTTGAAGATGTTGGCTTTTTAGGACATTGATATGGTCTATCATATCCTCCAGGACACCAAACTAACAATAATGTCTTCCCATCATATTGTACTGGCTCACTTTGAGGAATATACTTTGATTTCAAATAATTACAATACTTTAACAATTCCTTTTGAATGTGATCAATTGAATCATTAGATAATCCAGAAATAGGTCTTATTAACCTTCCGTTTTCTTCCTCTGCTCCAATAACAATATATCCTCCACCCCAATTATCCATATCATTAGCAAAGGCACTTATAGTCTTCAAAGTCGTATCCGGATTCCACCCCTTTTCGAACTCTATTCTCACCCATTCTACTACGTTATCATCTAATAAATTTTCTATATTAATAGGTATAGACATGACTTATTTCTCCATTCAAAATCGTCACATTACTCACGATTAACCCACGATTAACTCACGACTTAATTACACAATAAGCTAAATATCTGCAAGTATCAGTTTGTTTAATATACTTAATTTAAAAGGATAGCAACTTGCTACCCATATAGTTTTTGTATTAACCTTGCTTATCTTATCTTTTCAACGATAACTTTACACTTTTTACCGCAGAATGCTATACCATATGCTAAGATCTTATTAACTTTATGTTCTTTTAGATCAGCAGCATAATCTTTATCTTCAATCTGTTTTAAAGCTCTTTGGCAAACATCATCTAACTTATCAATATCTTTTACAACCTTTAATTCTATTACAATGCCTAACTCATTATCTCCTTTTTCAAGTATGATATCTGCCCTACCATCTCCCACTTCATCATTAGAGTTTACACTCCAGGTATTTCCAACTTTAAGTAGTGAAAGCATCATGCCATGATAAAATGACTCTTTAGCATCATAATAGCTAACTGAAGTCAATAACTTATTATTCAAGTATTCAGCTATCTCATCTGTATTACCATTTTCAAATGCAGAATATACCTTCAATATCTGATCAACATCTTTAGCTAACTCATTATTAAACCACTCTAATACTTGTTGTTTATATATCTGAATAACTTCCTGATTCGGAATCTTTAAAGTATATACACCACCACTAGGACGTTTTGCAAGAGTCAAATAACCAGTCATATACAACAGACTCCAAATATTATCAATACTATCATCTATCTCACTATGAGTTAACTGCTCATTAA
>CAVCVO010000023.1:0-30956 GCA_963606005.1 Anaerovoracaceae bacterium | reverse complement strand
AGATATCTCAGATAGTAAAAGGTGAGATTTTACCCACCCAAACTGCTTAAGAGCCCTATTTTTTTACAACTAAGACTTAATGGAATAACATCTTCAGCACGAAAATATGTATTCTTTTTTTCCATATCAATCAAATAAAAATATGCTGATGTGCCATTTCTATACGAATAAATCAATTCATTTATATCAAAACACTCGTTAGTAAAACCGATGATGACAACACCATATTTATATGTTAGGTGTCCTTTATTTATATAATCGTTAATTCTAACAAAAATATCTTGAAACTGTCCTTTAGAAATCAATTCTTTATAAAAAACTACATAGCAATATTTTTTTACACGATAACACTCTAACCTACTATCAACTTTAGAAATAAAAGGATATTTCTCAATTAATAATTTATTTATATTCACAATAAAACACCTCAACTTTCCTAATCGTTAAAAGCAAGGCAAGTTTTAAAACTTGTTTTATTTCTATATTTTCTAATAATATAACTTGTGGAATTCGTAATTAAAACTATTTCAGCACCAATAATATCTTGCATAACAAGATCTTTGCCATATTCTGAGCAAAACGCATCTAAAAAAGTATCTGGTTGAAGCAATTTAGGATTAATTTCCACTAATAAATTAGAAGCAAAATTACAATTAAGATATAGAATATAATTAGAAACAAATCTATAAATAATTTCCACTTGTGCTTGTATATTTACCGAAACATTTGAAAGGCTTAAAACAACAGGAGTACTATGAATATCATTATTATCACTAGAAAGGAAGTTAATAGAATTATCATTAGAAAAAGTAGTCAAGCTATTATCAATTAATTGATAGTCTCCATTATCATCTTGAATAGCTACAGTATGATCATAGACACAACTTATAGTAGTGCCATCATTCATTTTAAAATATCGCTTATTCCCTTCTCTTTTATCGATCAGTTCATAAGCGATATCATCATAATCTATATCATTATCATCTATTTTATTAAGTACATAGTTATCTTGAAAGTCATCATCATAGGCAAATACATCAGTATAAAGAACATTAGCACACATGAAAAAAGACAAAAGAACTACTAAGGTATTTCTTAATAACTTACTAACTTTAGTTATTATTTCATTCATAATTGATTCCTTTCTATAATACTTTTAGTATCTTTATTTACATTGTCATTTTAGCACTTTTTAGATTATTTTCAAATACTGATTTATTAATAAGTATTTGAAAATGAATATAAAAAAATGCAGAATTAACTGCATTCTATAAGTTTTGAAATAGTGAATCTTGATATCCTATTTTTAAGTGTTCATAAGCCTTTTCAGTAGCAATCCTACCTCTTGCTGTACGTTGGATAAAACCTATCTGCAACAAGTATGGCTCATATACATCTTCTAATGTAGTTGTTTCTTCAGCAATTGAGTTTGCTAAAGCTTCAACTCCAACTGGTCCACCTTTAAATCTTTCAATAATACCCTTTAGATAGCGATGATCTACTTCATCTAAGCCTAATTTATCTACTTTTAATTTATCTAGAGATTTAACACAGATCTCTTTATCTATGATGCCATCATTTAATACTTCTGCAAAATCTCTGACTCTTCTAAATAACCTATTAGCAATTCTTGGAGTTCCTCTAGAACGGGTTGCTAATTCATTGACAGCTTCCTCATCTATTTGAGTATTATAAACTTTTGCTGTTCTAGTGATGATCTGAGATAATTGCTTATGATCATAATAATCAAGTTTATTGATAATACCAAAACGATCACGCATAGGGGCACTGATATCCCCAGCTCTAGTAGTAGCACCTACTAAAGTAAATGGTGGCAAATCAAGTCTTATGCTTCTGACCGCTGAATCTTTACCTACTACTACATCAATAGCAAAGTCTTCCATAGCTGGATATAAGACTTCTTCAACTTGTTTCGGTAAGCGATGAATTTCATCAATAAACAATACATCGCCTGCTTCTAAAGTTGAAAGTATCGCAGCTAGATCACCTGCTCTTTCAATAGAAGGTCCACTAGTAACTCTAATATTAGTCCCCATCTCATTAGCAATGATAAAAGCAAGTGTCGTTTTACCAAGTCCAGGAGGGCCATATAATAAAACATGATCTAAGGCTTCATTTCTTTTTTTTGCAGCATTAATGAAGATACTTAGATTTTCTTTAAGCGAATCTTGACCAATATATTCTCTTAAACTTTGTGGTCTTAAAGAAACATCTTCGTTATCATCTGCTCTTTTTTCTGCACTGATAAGTCTTTCCATAGTTAAATACCTCTGTGTTTCATCAAAAGCTTTAAGCCTTCCTTCAGATATTCATCAACACTCTTTAATTCAAGTTTACTAAGTTCACCAGTGATCTGAGAGATTTCAAAACTCTTATAACCGAGAGATTTCAATCCTTCGATAGCTTCTTTTAATAAAACATTTTCTTTCTTTACACTATTATTATTGTCGGATTCAACCAATTTTCCCTTAAGATCCAAAATAATTTGTGAAGCAGTCTTACTACCAACAGATGGCATATTCTTTAAATAGTTAACATCACCTTGTTCAATAGCACTTACTAACTTATCATAAGTAGATCGACTGATGATAGTCATTGCTGTTTTTGGCCCTAAACCTTTAACAGTGATCAATTTTTCAAATAAATCTAACTCATCTTTACTTAAAAAGCCATATAGAACTGTTCCGTCATCACGAAAATGTTGATATGTAAAGATCATTACTTCACTGCCTAATGAAAGCTTTTCGGGTTGAGAAAAATAGATAAGATAACCTATTCCATTGTTATCAACAATAACAGAATCATTAGTGAAAGAATATACTGTGCCTTTAATAAACTTGATCATAATTTACTCCTAAACTAATTCAGTTAGTTCAAATATATAGTCATGAATGAATACTTCATCATTTTTCTTAGCACCTTTATCAATTAAAGTCTGATCTACACCCATCTTCTTTAATCCTAAAGCAAATTTAATGACTTGTTCTTCATCCTCAAAATCAGTACGTTCAAATAATTTATCGATCTTTTCACCTTCAAGTGACCATTTACCATTGCCTAAATTCTTAACTGTAAATGGATCAGGTTCAGGTACATATTTGTATACTACACCGATATCTTCTTGCTCATCTTCTAATGGGAACGGATCTGTTACATCTAATAGATCAGCAGCTTTATATAAGACGTTTTGTAATCCTTCACCGATCAAAGAAGTTGTCTCATAAACTGTTAGATCAGGATAAGCTTCTTTAAACCTCTTAAGATTTTCTTCAGCTCCATCTTCATCCATCTTATTTGCGACGATGACTTGTGGTCTTTGTAAAAGTCTATATTGATAAGAGCCTAACTCATTATTAATGATCTTATAATCTTCAACAACATCTCTTCCAGTATTACTCATATCCAATACATGGATAAGTACCCTACATCTTTCAATATGTTTTAGGAAATCATGTCCTAATCCTTTACCTTCAGCAGCTCCTTCGATTAGTCCTGGAAGATCAGCCATGACAAAACTTCTTCCATCATTTACTGAAACAACCCCTAATTTTGGAGCTAATGTAGTAAATGGATAATCAGCAATCTCTGGTTTAGCACTACTAACTACTGATAAGATCGTACTTTTACCAACTGAAGGGAATCCAACAAGTCCAACATCAGCTAAAAGTTTAAGTTCAACGATCGCTTCAAATTCTTCTCCAAGTTCACCTTTTTCGGCATAATCAGGAGCAGTATTACGAGATGACTTAAAATGGAAGTTACCTCTACCACCATTACCACCTTTGCAGATGACTTCTCTTTGTCCAACATTAGTAAGGTCTGCTACGATCTTACCTGTCTCAACATTTTTAACAATAGTGCCTAAAGGTACTTTAACTACTTTATCTTGTCCATCAGCACCATGCATCTTTTTACTTTTACCATTTTCACCACTTTCAGCAGTGATCTTTTTAGTGAAACGCAAATCTAATAAAGTAGTCTTATGAGTGTCTACTTCAAAGATGACAGAGCCGCCATTTCCTCCATCACCACCAAACGGTCCACCAAATGGCACATGAGCTTCACGACGAAAAGCAACGATTCCATCGCCACCATTGCCCGCTTTTAAATATATCTTAGTTTGATCTATAAATTGCATATATATCCTCCTTCTCAAGAAAAATAAATCCCCATCAAAACGACGGGGATAAATTTCATTAAGCTACTGGATAAACAGAAACTTGTTTCTTGTCTTTTCCTAATCTTTCGTATTTAACAACGCCAGCTGTCAAAGCAAACAATGTATCGTCTCCACCACGTCCAACGTTTTTACCAGGATGGATCTTAGTTCCTCTTTGACGGTAGATAATTGAACCGGCATTAGTAAATTCTCCATCAGCCTTTTTAGCACCTAAACGTTTTGATTCAGAGTCACGTCCGTTCTTAGTAGAACTAACACCCTTTTTAGATGCGAACATCTGGATATTTAATGTGTACTTCATCTTTATACCTCCGTAATCTTTATTTTCAAATTCTGAGGGAATTGATCTTCAATCGTTTTCAATTGAATGAGTCCCACAGATAAGATAGTCTGAATAACATCGTCATCATTCAATACTACTATGCGAATGTAATTATCGTCACAAACGATATCACATGATTGGTCAGTCAGTTCATCGATCGCATTTAATAAACCTACCGAGATAGAACTTATACCAGCACATACAATATCATTACCTTTATCAGCAAATCCTGCATGTCCTTTGATTTCCATCTTTTTAATCCTATTAGCGATCTTACCAACCTCGATCTTCACCATAACTAAGCTTCGATAGACTTAATTGTGCATTTAGTATATGGTTGACGATGACCTTGACGTCTACGAGTAGATCCCTTTTTCTGTTTGTACTTGAAGATCATGATCTTCTTACCTTTACCTTGTTTTTCAACAGTTGCAGTAACTTTAGCACCTTTAACATAAGGGGCACCAACTTTGCAAGTCTTATCTGATACTAATACAACTTTATCAAATACTACTTCTGAATTTTCTTCAGCATCTAATTTTTCAACATAGATAACTGAACCTTCTTCAACTTTAACTTGCTTTCCACCAGTTTCAATAATTGCGTACATGACATTACACCTCCTTTTGTACTTAGACTCGCCCAATAAGGTGATCGAACGATACTTAAACCTCATAAGTGCGGTTGAAATCTTTCAAGAAGATTGCAACACAATGATAATAACATAAAGTCAATGTTTTATCAATCAATTTATTGTTTTTCATCTAACTTTTTGTTGTAAAAATAAACATATAAATTAGCTGATACCATGATTAAATTAATGACATATAAGATAAAGACATAATTGATATTATTAGATACTATCTTACTTATGATACCTGCAATATAACCAGTCAAGATCAATAATATAAAGAATAAACTAGTATTCTTTGCAGTACGGGCCTTAATGCTCTTCATTAGATTTACTGGCCAAGATAAGCCAAAACATATCAACATAACAGATTCAAAAAATGCTTGCATATATAATAATCCTTCTTTCTTTAGTAAATATACTGGACATTCACAGAATTTTCAACAAATATTCATCATTAATTTTTTATTAAGATTAAGTTGCGATTTGTAGAATAATTGATTATGGTTTATAATACTTAAGTGGTGATGAAATGATCAATTATCCGAATGGGAAAAAGTTTCAAAGTGAAAAGAACATCAACTACGCACGCCGTGGTATGTCTTTAGAAGAAGATCTAAATGACACAAATAAGTATTATTTAGACACTGATGTTGCTGCCATTTATAAAAAGCCTACACCAGTTACGATCGTAAATGTTGACTACAAGAGTCGTTCAACTGCTAAGATCACTGAAGCTTATTTCCAAACTCCTTCCACCACTGATTACAATGGAGTTTATAAAGGAAAATACCTTGACTTTGAAGCTAAAGAGACTCACTCAAAAACCTCTTTAGTATTATCGATATTTCATCCTCATCAATTGGCTCATTTAAGAAGAGTCATAAAATATGGGGGCATAGGATTTGTGATAATCCGTTTTAGTGAATTAGGCGAAACTTATTTAGTTTATGCTTCTGACCTATTTGAATTTATCGATTCCACTTCAAAACATAGTATACCTTACAAATGGTTTACTGAAAAAGGTAAAATGATCCCCTATCGCTATCAAAAGAAAGTAGATTATCTAAACGTGATTGATGAATATCTATCGGAGGAAAATCAATGATTAAAAAAGAAAAAGAGCCGTTAAGTGCAGAAGCTCAAAAAGAAAAGAAACATCAGAAGTTTCTAAGAGCGAAAAGAAGAAGAAGGATCGTTAATTCGATCATGGGCGTCATCGTCTTTTGTGGATTACTTGGAGTATTATCAGGAGTAAATGTCATTAATATCATCTTAGATAAAACTGACGTTGAACTTGATACCGAAGAATTAGTAAGTGATGACTCTTCTATCATTTATGATGATCAAGGAAATCAGGTTATCTTGTTAGGAAAGGAATCTCGTATTTCTTATTCTTATAATAAGTTCCCTCATGTATTAGTTGATGCCTTTGTTTCAGTCGAAGACTCACGTTACTTTGAACACTCAGGTTTTGACTTACCGCGTTTTGCGAAAGCATTATTAGTAAACATTAGTACTTTGTCATTTGCTCAAGGTGGTTCAACAATAACGATGCAGGTTATCAAAAATACTTACTTTGCGGTTGATACTATTGCTGAAGCTTCAATTGCTCGTAAAGTTCAAGAAATTTATTATGCATTACAGATCACTCAACTTGTTTCAAAAGAAAGAGTTCTTGAAATGTATATCAACAAAGTAAACTATGGTGCAAGTGCAAGAGGAATTCAAGTAGCCGCTCAATATTATTTTGGCAAAGACTGTACCGATCTTACATTAGTAGAAGCAGCAATGCTTGCTGGTGTCATCAATGCTCCAAATGATTACAACCCTTATTATGATTTAGAGGCTTGCCAAGAAAGGACCGCTGATGTACTTTATTTAATGAATTATCATGGTTATATCACTGATGAAGAATATGAGCTTGCTAAAAAAGTTAAGATTGAAAATCTATTATCAGGTACTAAGATCAATAACGTAAATACCGTAACTGGTGAAGATGGAACAATCTCTAACCAAGCATACATAGATATTGTCTTAGATGAGATAGAAACAGTTTATGGTATTGATCCATATACTACACCAGTAAGAATTTATACAGGTTTAAATCAAACTGTTCAAGCAACTTGTGATGCCTTATCACGTGGTGAAATAATTGAATTTAAAGATGACAACATTAATACAGCTTGTGCTGTTGTACAAAACTATACAGGACTAATTGTCGGTGTTTGTGGTGGAAGAAACTATGATGCTGCACGTTTGTATAACTATGCTTATGATGCTCGTATATCACCGGGTTCAACATCAAAAGCGATGTTCACTTATCCATTAGCATTTGAATATTGTGGAATGTCAACCTCTTATACGATCACTGATGAACCAATCTATTGGACTGGCACATCTATTCAGATTCAAAATGACTCACGTACTTACAATGGTGAAACATCAATACAAAAAACTTTGCCATTGTCATATAACACACCTTCAGTAATCTTATACCGTTGGGTTGAAGATACTGTTGGTGAATCAGTAATGCGTAGTTACTTAAAGAAGATTGGTTATGATCAATCGATGATAGATAACATGAATGAGCAATACTCTATTGGTACATATGGTTATGAAGTATCCCCTGTACAAATGGCTGCTGCTGAAAGCATGATCTTATCAAAAGGTATCTACTCTACTCCACATACTATCACAAGGATTGAATATATTAATTCAGATAAAGAGCCAATTGTAGCAAGCGTATCTCAAACAAGAGCGTTATCAGAAGGGGCTGCTTGGTTAACTTCTTATCTTGAATACATTGGAGTCAATGGTGGAACTGAAGATGATTTTGAATATAATGCACGTTTATATAGGATTAGAAAGAGTGCATATGCTGTTTATGGAAAGACTGGTACAAATGGTTACGATATTTCAGTAATCCGTAAATGGGGTTATCCATCAGCTGCTGAAAAAGACTTGTTATATATTTGGGGAACTAATGATTACTCATTCTCATTCTGGATGGGTTATGATACAGGACGCTATCAAGATAGTACTACATATATGTCGTATGCTTATGCACATAGTATGAAGGATGTCGCAGCTGTAAATGCTTTAACAAATTCTGTAGAAACAGCCTTTGGTCAGCCAAAGAATTCAAATGATAGACCTTCTTCAGTAACAAGCATTACTCACATTAAGGGCTTATATCCTTACACATCTTTACCAAGTTATGCAGATACAAAGTATCAAACAACAGGTTATGTATTATCCTCATTTGCCAATGTTCAGGAGTACCAATCTGTTGATTCAATTGAATCAATAACAAGTTTCAATGCCAAGTATGATGAAAAGACAAAGAAGTTGACAGTAACATGGGGTACTTATCCAGATGAAGAAGCAACAAAAGTTGAATCAACTACACTAACTATGAAGGCACAGGATGGTACTAAATACTATGGAGTACGTCGATATAGTCAAACTTGGATTGATGGTGTAGTTCAATATAATGTGGATATAACCAATAACAAAACTGGTGAAATCACCCATTATGTATCAACCGATCCAACAGCAACCTATGATCTAAGTAATGATACTGATGAAGATGTAACATATACTATCAGTGGTTATTATGCTTATAGCATAGTTGATGTAAGAAGTAATTCAATAGAAAAGACTATCACTATTAAGAAGACTTCTAAACCTGTAGAACCAGATCCTGATCCTGTTGATCCAGGAGAGCCAGTAGATCCAACAAGTTCTAACTAAAAGAAATAAGATCTCTCATCAAATTGAGAGATCTTTTATTTATGGTAAGTACAGAAATTTATAAAAGGACAATCTTTACATTCAGGATTCTTGCTATGACATTTATATCGACCAAAGAAGATAAACAAATGATGTAATCTATGCCATTTTTCTTTTGGGAAGAACTTACATAGTTTCTTTTCAACTGTCAAGACACTATCTTGTTCACTAGCAATAGCTAATCTTTTAGATATCCTTTGCACATGAGTATCAACTCCAAAGGCTGGATAATCATACAATTCAGCTAATACAACATTAGCAGTTTTCCTACCAACTCCATCAAGAGTGATCAAACTTTCAAAATCATTAGGGACTTTAGAATCAAATTGTTCAACTAATTGTTTAGACAGGTTTTTGATGTGTTTGGCTTTATTCTTATATAAACCGATGCTTTTGATACATTCTTCTAGATCAGTAAGTTCTGCCGATGCCATAGAGGCTGGATTTGGATACTTTTTAAAAAGATGAGTATTTATACTATTGACTGCTTTATCGCTTGTCTGTGCGCTTAAAACCACATCTACAAGCAATTCAAAATCATTATGATAAACCAATTCGCATTTAGCATTTGGAAATAGTCTTTCTAATTCTGTATAGATAAAATCAGCTTTGTTCATCTTTTTCTCCATTAGCTAAGATCGTACCTATATATTTAAAGCTCATCTTTTTATTGATGATTGCTTCTCTTAAGGCAGCAATGATTGAGGAATGATCATAGATTCTTTGCCATTCAGCGATAGTATTAGTTTCATTACGGCTAAGAGTTTTACCAAATTCTTGCTCAAATATTTCATATAAGTTACTGTCTTCAATCATGTTATTAGTAGTCTTAAATATTTGATCTATATCAAAATAAATTCCTTTTTGTTGTCGAATGTCTAAAAATCCTTTGTTATTTAAAGAAGATATGACATCATCTATTTCTTCTTTTGTTAGATTACACTTCTTGCTAAGAATATCTATATTGATCTTCTCATTAAATTCATTTAAAAGATCGATCATTAAGATGACAACTGTTTCATTACTAGTTAAATTTAATCTTTGAATATTATCCAATATCCAATTGCGTCTATTAAAATACTTTTCTTTATATAATTCCATTTGATCCTCCTGGTTATAGTCATTATTTTGCTTGTATTTACTATTATAACTCATTGTGTTAAAATAATAAAAGGTGATGTGAGTGATTAAAAGAACGATATTTTATATTATTTTTGTAGCAATTGTTACTGGTGTTATGGTCAGTGCATTCAGATATTTTGAACCCAAAGATGAATCAGATATTATTTCATATGCTGATAGTTATAACATTGAATATCTTGAATTAACAGATTTCAATGCTTATTTACAAAAAAACCAAGACACAGCTATCAATGTCATATTTTATCAAGATAGTGATATCAACAGTCAATATCTTTTCAATGATGTCTTACCAGTGATCTATGAAGAATATGGTATTTCCTCATTAGATGGTGTGATCTATGTACAATTACAAGAATCTGATTATAAAGATAAACTTTCATTTACTTCAACATACGGATTTTCCAAAGTCCCAGCTCTAGTCAATTTAACATACTCCAATGGGACAATAACAATTAATAATGTCTTAGTTGACACTGAAACATTGTTAATAAATCATGATTCTGTAGTTGATTGGTTAATAACAAACGAAATAATCGAGGAGATTGAAAGCGAAAATTAAAGGCCTAAGTGGTCTTTTCTTTTCACATAAAAAAAGAGATATCTTTTACTAGATACCTCTTCAATTAGTTAATAGTTATTTAAGATTTAATAATCTTACTGTATCACGAGCGATCATTACTTCTTCATCAGTTGGGATAACCCAAACTTCAATTGCTGAATCATCTGTAGAGATCTTAGCTTGTTTGCCTCTAGTAACAGAGTTAAGTTCCTTATTAAGCTTAACACCGAATGGTTCTTCTAATAAATCACAGATCTCTTCTCTAACTTTAACGTCGTTTTCACCTAAACCAGCAGTGAAGATGATAGCATCAACATGGCCTAATTGAGCATAATATGAACCAATATAGCCCATAACTCTTTGAGCATACATCTTACGAGCTAAGATTGCTCTTTCATTTCCTTCATCAACGGCTTTTTGAATATCTCTTGCATCACTAGAAACGCCACTAACACCTAATAAACCTGATTTTTTATTGAATACATTGATTAATTCAGCACAAGTTAAACCTGTCTTATCCATTAAATATGGTAATACAGAAGGGTCAACATCACCAGTTCTACCACCCATCATGATACCAGCAAGTGGAGTGAAGCCCATTGAAGTATTGACACATTTACCATTTTTGATAGCTGCTAAAGATGCACCATTACCTAAATGACAAGAAATGATATTCTTATTCTCATCATTAGCGATCTGAGCATATGTTTGAGCAATATACTTATGAGATGTACCGTGGAAACCATATCTTCTTACTTGATACTTTTCATAATATTCAAGTGGTAATGGATATAAGAATGTTTCTTTACTCATTGAAAGATGGAATGAAGTATCATAAACAGTTACATGTTTTACATTTGGTAATGCTTTAGCAAAAGCTGCATAACCAGTGTAGTTAGCCATCATATGTAAAGGTCCAAGATCTTTCATATCTAAGATATCTTGAGCAACTTCTTCTGTAACAACAGCACTATCAGCATACTTTTCGCCACCATGCAGTACTCTGTGTCCACAAGCATCGATATCTTCCAATTTGTCAACGATATGATAATCAACAAGAGCTTGTAATAACATATCAACTGCTTGTTGATGATCCTTAATTGGCAATACTTTTTTGATCTTTTCACCATTTACTCTGATTGAAAAGATTGCATCATCCATAGCGATTCTCTCTACTACACCATCAGTTAAAACTTTTTCTTCTGGCATTTGGAATAATTTAAATTTTAGTGATGAACTACCTGCGTTTACCGCAATAACCTTACTCATTTTTAATCCTCCATGTTCACTAATTCATTTACTATATCATCAACTTGTTGATTAGCAAGTGATCTCAATCTTTCATACAACTCACTTCTCTTTTTATAATTAGCTAATAGTTGTAATTTTTCTTCATATCTCTTGATAGAATTGATGCTTTTTTTTAAAGAGTCATAGACAGCATTACGTGTGATCTGCAAGTCTTCAGCAATCTCGGCAAGAGAATAGTTTTCATAATAATATAATTTCAATATCTGTTGTTGCTTATCAGTTAATAATTCTATATAGAATGGCAACAATTCATTGATATATTCAAAATCATCCATCTTATTTACCTTTGATCAGATAATTAACATAATCTTCAATATCAAACTCTTTGATTGCTTCGATATTTTCACCGTAAGTGACAAACCTTACTGGCAAATGATACTTATCATTGATACTTAAAACGATACCACCTTTACTTGTTCCATCCATCTTAGTAAGAACTACTGAGTTAACTTTAGCACTATCAATGAATATCTCTGCTTGTGATAAACCATTTTGGCCAGTAGTAGCATCTATAGTCAACCAAATATCAATATTCTCACTAGCTAACTCTCTTTTAGTGACTCTGACCATCTTTTCTAACTCTTTCATCAAGTTATTCTTATTTTGCAATCTACCTGCTGTATCAGCAATGATGATATCCACAGGATTTTCCTTAAAGAATCTTGTACCATCAACTAATACGCTACTAGGATCAGCATTTTCTTTACCACATATACATTCAATATTCAATTTATCAGCCCATTTCTTTAATTGGTCAACAGCTCCAGCTCTAAAAGTATCAGCAGCAATTAGTCCAACACTCTTACCTTGGTTTAGATAATAATTTGCAATCTTACTGATCGTAGTAGTCTTGCCTGCTCCATTTACCCCAACCATCATGATCAAATGGTTGTTACTAAGATTTTCTGAAACAGGTTGATATTGACTATAATTTTCTATAATGATATCTGCTAACTCATCAATGACATCTTGAGATCTTCTCAAGAACTTTTCGTTAACTTTTTCCTTTAACATGTCCATCAATTTTTCAGCAGCTTCAACACCAACATCAGCAGAAATGAGTAAGACTAATAATTCTTCATAGATATCATCATTATTTGCACTATAACCACCAAACAAAGCAGTGATCTTTGCGGCTAATGATTTGTTAGTCTTTTGATAACCATCTAGATAATTTGAAATACTTGAATCTTTTTTCTTACTGAACAGTCCCATCTTTCTCCTCTTTCACATAATCTAAAGCATCTTTTAATTTAACTTTGATCACATTTGAAACACCTTTGTGTTGCATAGTGATACCATATAAAACATCACACTCAGCCATTGTACCAGGTCTATGAGTAATGACAATGAATTGAGATTGATTCTCAAAGTTATGAATGTACCTTGCAAATCTATCAACATTACCTTGATCTAAACTAGCTTCTACCTCATCAAAGATACATAATGGTACTGGACGAGCTTTTAATATTGCAAATAGTACACAGATAGCGATAAGTGATTTTTCTCCACCTGAGAACAATCTAATATTTTGAATACTCTTTCCAGGAGGTTGAACATCAATATCAATTCCAGAGTTTAATATATCATCAGGATCTTCTAAGAATAACATAGCTTTTCCTCCACCAAATAATACCGTAAATACTTCATTTAATGAACTATTGATCTTGTCAAAAGTCTCTTTAAATTGCTTACTCATTGTTTCATCCATTTCAGAGATGATACCTAATAAGTTATCCTTAGAAGCAATAAGCTCTTTGATCTGTTTATCCATGAACTCATAACGAGAATTTATCTCTTCATAATCTTTAGGAGCATCTAAGTTAATGTTGCCTAATTCTCTGATCTCTTTGCGTAATACTAATACCTCTTCTTTAGCACTTTCAATATCAATATCATATTGCTTTTCACTAGCAAATTCATAAGTTAATTGATAATCTCTTGCTAGTCTTTCTAGTAAATTATCTCTATTAGAAATTGTCTTTGCTTTTTCAATATTTAATGAATTGATCGAAGATTCAATCTGTGATAATTCATTTCTGACTTGTCTTAGTTGAGCATATTTACGTTGCATTTCATTATTAGCTGAAACACGTCTTTCTCTTTTACGACTGATCTGATTTGTTATATCATCCTTATTGTTATAAGCTTTATTTAATTTATCGATGAGTTCATCTTGATAAGTATTCTCAATAGAACTATCTGGTTTAACGCGATCGTATTCCTCTTTTAATTTCTCTAATTTTTCTTTTTTGATATCTAATACTTCATTAAGAGAAGCTAATTGAACCTTTTTAGAGATTTGATCTTGTTGAGCATCATCACGTAATTTCTGTGTCTTATCAAACTCAGCTTGTTTTTCATTAACTTCATTATTGAACTTAGAGATCTTATTATCAATATCTTGTAATTGACTTTGATAAGTTAAAGGGGAATTAACTTTTTGATTGTATCCACCACTCATTGTTCCACCACGATAAATGACATCACCATCTAAAGTGACTATTTTATATTGATGATTCAAACGCTTAGCTAAAGAAGTAGCACTATCAAGATCTTGACATACTAGAACATTTCCTAATAATGATAAAACAACTACATCATACTTTTCATCGCAATCAACAAAATCACTCGCTAAGCCTAAGAAACCCTCAGTATGCTCTGCTACGAATAAATGATCCTTATTGACATAACGTGCTTTTAAAACATTAATAGGTAAGAATGTAGCACTACCTGCTTTATTTCTTTTTAAGAATTTGATCGCATTTTTAGCGCTATCTTCATCTTTAGTTACAATGTGATAGATAGATCCTGCTAAAGCAGTAGACACCATTTGTTGATAACCTTCATCAGGTTTTAATAAATTAGTAACAGCATCATAGATACCATTTAATGTCTTCTTATTTTCTATGATAGTCTTAACACCATTTTCCTTATCAAATGGTGATTTTATCTGATTTTCTAACACACTCTTACGGTTAGTAAAATAGTTGATATTACTATTTAAGCTATTTATATCTCTTGATAATTCAATGATTTGAGAATTGTAGTGAGATAAGTTCTGCTCTAATAGATTTAATTCAGCATCTAAACTTTTCTTTCTATCTAACCTATCATTGTATTCAATATTAGCTTCATTTAAAGCTTTTGATAATTCTTCAATTTTGGCTGCCGTAGTACCAGTCTCTAAAATATATTTTCTTTTTTCTTCTACTTCTGCTTTACGCTTTTCTAATAATTGAATATCATTAAGTACACTATATAACTTATCTTGTAGTTTATGAACATCAGTATCAATCTTATTGATCTCATCTCTTAGATCATTAGTTGAATTTTCCATGATCTGAATAGAGGCTTTAGAAGTAGTTTCTTTATAACCGAGATCAAATAACTGCTGTTCAATAGTAGAAAGATCATCGATCTGTGTTTTTATATCATTGACCATTACAGCTACTTCAATTTCTGTTAATCTTTCTTTCTTCTGTAGATACTGCTCAGCCTTTATAGCTTGCTTTTTTAAAGGAGATACCTGTCTTTCAAGTTCAGTTAAGATATCATTTGATCTATCAATATTTTCTTGAGTCTTGATAAGTTTATTAACAGCTTCAGTTTTTCTCTTTTTATATTTACTAACTGATGCTGCCTCTTCAAATAAAGCTCTTCTCTCAATTGGCTTGGCTTCAGCAAATGCTTGAATATTACCTTGAGTAATGATACTTAAACTATCTTTACCTATACCACTATCTAAAGTAAGATCAACGATATCTTTTAAACGGCAAACATTCTTATTGATCAAATATTCACTCTCATTTGTACTTTTATATAACCTTCTAGTTATCTCTAATTCTGCATAATCAGAATTAAGTTTATGTTCACTATTATCAAATACTAAAGTGACCTCAGCTAAATTAACACCTTTTTTCTCTTCAGCACCAGCAAAAACAACATCAGACATGTTGTTACCACGCATATTCTTAGCTGACTGCTCTCCCAATACCCATTTAATAGCATCTATGATATTGCTCTTACCACAACCATTAGGGCCAACTATACCAGTATAGGCTTGATCGAACTCTATGACTGTTTTTTGAGCAAATGACTTAAATCCTTGTAAAATAATCCGTTTTAAAAACATAATGAACCTCGTTCCGTTTAATATTATACTAAATTTATTCCCATAAATAAATAACATAATATTATAGTGATTAATCTTTAATCACATTGATTTTTTATTTTCTCGTAAAAAGATTCATCTATAAGATGAGATATTGAATTTGGAATTGTTTTATTATCATCTTTTACAAGTAAAGAATCGTATTTATAATTTCTTAAATCTTTACTAAAAATAAAATCTACGAAATAAGTGTCTTGGTAATTATCTATGTGATTAGTTTTAGTTCTAAAAGACATTGGCACATATATATCACGAATTATTATATCATCACAATCTTTCTTCTCAATCAAGCCTAAAGTAAATTCAAGATTAGTTAGACTTAGCTTATATACAAATGATGCAGTATCTAACCCTTTTATGATCAACACTTTCTTACTCGTTAAGTCAGGCAATTTTATTAGACAGTTTAGTTTATTAATGGATACCCCATATAAATGCCTACTATAAAAAAAGATCTGATTTATCAATAATTTTTCCTATTTAGCATTCTGATAAAAAAGTTTCATCGGAAATTTTGTATTAACACCAGTAAGATGTAAGAAACGATCAGTTGGAAAGAACAGTTCAAAATATTCAGTTACAAACACATAAAGAAAAGAGTGACCAGCAAGATATGCACTATAAATCTTTGCAGCCACAACTATATCATTCCTTAAAGCAATTTTCTTTTTTATTTCCATATATCCTCCATATATAGAAGTATTTAATCTACAATTTTAATAACTAAAAATATACACTTCTATATAATCGGAATAATATATAATAAAATCAAGAGTTTTATGCTGGTTGTCAGCCTCGATACCCAGTGCTGATATCTTCAATATTATTAATATTGATCTCATCGTCGATATCATAACATAAAGTCCTCGACGTGGACTCCGACTTTCCCCCATTCGATGGGTCCAATATCTTTAAGATATTAGTGAGAAAGAAGTTTAACCTGTTCTTTCTACCAGCTCAACTTTTATCGCTGCTCTCGCATCGGTAGTATTTCTACTACGCTATTATTCTAACACTTTATTTTCAGCTTGTGAATGCCCTTTAAAAAATCACATATTTGAGAATTATCTCATTTTTATAATTTGTATGATAACTATATGTAAACTTATATTTACTTTGTAAAATTAGTAAATATAAAAAAGTTATGTTATAATAAAAAACGCTTAAAGGAGAATAAATATGTACGAAAATCGTTTTGATAACTTTTTTGAAAAGAAACATCAATTAGATTATAAACCTGAAACTATGTATCAAATGCTTAAAAATACGGCTTTAAAGCATTGGAATGATACTGCTTATGAGTTTCAAGGAAAGAAAACTAAATATAGTGAGTTTATTAGTAAGATAGAAACTACCGCAAAAGCCTTGTATGCTATCGGTATTAGAAAAGGTGATGCTGTTACTGTTTGCTTGCCAAACTGTCCTCAAGCATTAGAAACATTCTATGCGATCAATAGGATCGGTGCTATCGCTAATATGATCCATCCGCTAAGTGCTCAATCCGAGATCACATTCTATCTTAACTGTTCTAAATCTAAAGCTATCTTTACTTTAGATCAATTCTATGAAAAGGTTGTTGCTGCTAGAGCTGATTGTCAAAATCAAGTCATCATCGTTATGGCTAAGATCATTGATGAACTTCCAATGTATCTAAAACCACTTTACTCTATGAAGACAGGTAATAAATATGCTGATCTTCCTAATAAAGCTTACTCACTTGATTGGAGTGCTTTCATTGATATGGGTAAACGTTATCCTTTACCTTTACCTAAGATTGACTTCGTTATTGATAGATGTGCTGTTATCTTATATTCAGGAGGAACAACAGGTACTACAAAAGGTATCATGTTGACAGATCTTAACTTCAACGCATTAAGTATGCAATCTTTGATTGCTATGGATGTTGAGATCAAACCTGGTGATTCTATTTTAGCAGCAATGCCATTATTCCATGGCTTTGGCTTAGGAATAGGAATCCATACTTGTCTTACTAATGGTATCTATTGTTCATTAATGCCAATGTTCAATGTTAAGACTTATGGAAAAAGCTTATTAAAGAAAAAACCGAATTTCATTGCTGGTGTACCAACTTTATTTGAAGCTTTATTAAGAACTCCAGGAATGGAAAACGCTAAGTTACCTTATTTAAAAGGAATGTATTCTGGTGGAGATTCATTATCAATCGAATTAAAACATAAAGTAGATAACTTCTTAAGTGAACATAAAGCTGGAATTCAGGTATGTGAAGGCTATGGTACTACAGAATGCGTTACAGCTTGTTGCTTAACTCCAAGGACAAAATACAAAGAAGGTTCTATCGGTTTACCTTATCCAGATACAACATTTGTTATCTGTAACCCTGGTACAACTGAAGAGTTAAAAGTCGGAGAAGAAGGCGAGATATGTTTAACTGGACCAACAGTCATGTTAGGATACTTAAACAATGACGAAGAGACAGCAAATACCCTAAAGCAACATGCTGATGGTAATATTTACTTACATACAGGTGACCTTGGCTATATGGATGAAGAAGGCTATGTTTACTTCAAACAAAGGATCAAACGTATGATCATAACTTCTGGTTACAATGTCTACCCTTCACAGATTGAAAATGTCATTGATGGTCATCCGAAGGTTCAGATCAGCTGTGTCATCGGTGTTAAAGATCCATATAGAATGCAAAAAGTCAAGGCTTTCGTTGTCTTAAAGCCAGGTATCATTGCTGATGATTCGATCAAAGATGAGATCATTCAATACTGCTCTAAACATATTGCTAAATACGCTCTTCCTAGAGAGATTGAATTCCGTGATGAATTGCCTAAGACACTAGTAGGTAAAGTAGCTTACAGAGTATTAGAGCAAGAAGAAGCTGAGAAGCAAAAAGCTGCAGAAACAGTTCAAGCAAACGAAGAAGTAGCAAAATAGTTAAATAAGTTTCCAAGATCAAAATTGGAAACTTTTATTTTTCTGAGCAAATTAGCCACATCTAACTTAATATCATTTATAATAATTGATGGAGGTAATCCGAATATGAAAGAAAAGTATGACATTACAGGAATGACTTGTTCAAATTGTGCTAGACATGTACATGATGCAGTAAGTAAACTTGATGGTATAAACCAATGTGATGTAAATCTCTTATTAAATCAACTTTCTGTTGATAAAGATGAATCACTATCAAGTGAAACAATCATCGAAGCAGTGAAAAATTCTGGTTATGGGGCTAAGTTATATGACCCTTTACAAAAAAGTAAGACAGTTAATGAGGAATATCGTAAGCAAAAAAAGACATTATACTTAACAATATTCTTTATGGTCTTATTAAGCTATCTTGCTATGGGAAGTATGTTTAATCTTCCTCAATTCAATTTTATCAAACCTGATATAAATCCTATATTACACAGTTTTATTCAGTTGATATTGATGTTGATCATCTATTATCTAAATAAACAAAGGATCATTGGAGGTCTAAAACAATTATTGAAAAGACAACCTACCATGGATTCACTTGTCTCATTAGGTTGCTTAGCTTCAATGTTATATGGGCTATATGTATTAGCCAAGATCATCTTAGCTAAAGATAATACTATGGCTTATCATTATACCCACTCATTATATTTTGAAACAGGAGCCATGGTCTTAACTTTTGTTTCTATTGGCAAACACTTGGAACAATCAAGTA
The DNA here is from genome assembly GCA_963606005.1 of Anaerovoracaceae bacterium. Taxonomy (GTDB): domain Bacteria; phylum Bacillota_I; class Bacilli_A; order Erysipelotrichales; family Erysipelotrichaceae; genus UBA1783. Next base: position 11,138 of record CAVCVO010000023.1, on the reverse strand, counting down.
AGATCAAAACTACATCAGCTATCACCCATCTTATAAATATCGCTCCTCAATCTGCCATCCTTTACAATGATGGTAATGAAGTAAATATTAAAGTAGAAGATGTAAATATAAATGATCTATTACTTATCAAACCAGGAGCCAAGATACCTGTAGATGGTATTGTTGTATCAGGTCATTCATTCATTGATAACTCTTCTCTAACAGGAGAAAGCTTACCAGTAGAAAAAAATGTTAATGATCAATTACTATCAGGAAGCCTGAACTTAAATGGTACGATGATCATGAAAGCTCAGAGCATTTATAAGAATTCAACATTTAATAAGATCATTGAATTAGTTTCGGAGGCTGCTAATTCTAAAGCACCTATCTCAACGCTAGCTGACAAGATATCATCTTACTTCATACCATTTGTTATCACAGTAAGTGTAATTACATTTGTAATATGGTTTATCATATCAAAAGATTTTGAGACTTCCTTAAATTATGGTATGAGCGTATTAGTTGTATCTTGTCCATGTGCACTAGGTTTAGCAACTCCTACTGCCATCATGGTCTCAACTGGCAAAGCAGCCTCAAATGGTATATTATTTAAGAATGCTGCTGTTATTGAAGAGACAAGCAAGATCGATACATTAGTATTTGATAAGACCAATACGATTACAGTTGGTAAACCATTTGTTATTGATGAAAAAATATATGATAAATGTGATGAATACTACAGTATCTTAAATCAACTAGAAAAGAATAGTGAGCATCCATTATCTTTAGCGATACTAAACTATTGTAAGGATAAAGATATCAAAGACATTGCATTAGAAAATAAAGAATACATAGTAGGTCAAGGCTTGCAAGCAGATTATAAAGGAAGTAAGTTTGCTATTGGTAATAAAAAATTAATGGATAGTTTAAATGTTGATACTTCAATAGTCAATGAAGATTCACTTAGTGGCTATACAGCTCTTTACTATTCAAAAGATCAAAAGTTAATAGGCATCTATCTGATCGCTGATAAATTAAAGAATGGCATCAAAGATATCTTAGCTCAATTAAAAGACTATGATATTGTATTATTGACAGGCGACAATCAGAAAGTTGCTCAAAATATTGCTAAACAAGTAAATATCAAACATGTCATTGCTAATGTCTTACCACAACAAAAACAAGAAGTAATTAAAGACTTACAATCTCAAGGCAAAAAAGTAGCTATGGTCGGTGATGGAATCAATGATTCAGTTGCTTTGGTACAAGCAAATGTTGGTATTGCGATCAATAATGCTACTGATATAGCTGTAGAAAGCAGTGACGTAGTTCTTATCAGTGATAAGTTTAGTGATCTATTAAACAGTTTAAAGCTTGCTAAATTCACTTTAAGGATCATTAAACAAAACTTATTCTGGGCATTAGGTTATAACTGTATATTGATACCGATCGCTGCTGGAGCATTAAGTTTCATTAATATCAAACTTAATCCAATGATCAGCTCATTTGCGATGTCACTAAGTTCCATCACTGTAATCTCAAATGCCTTAAGGATAAATAGTTTTAAACCTTATCACATCAACGAAAATGCCATTGAAGAAAAAGCAACATATCATATCTATATAGATACGATGATGTGCTCTCATTGTCAAAAAGCGGTTGAAGATGCTTTATTAAATATCGGTATTATTTCTAAAACAGTACTTGATGGTAGTTATGCTATTGTTGAAAATGTTGATTCCCTTGACGAATCAAGAGTCAAAGAAGCAATAGAAAAAGCAGGTTATAAAGTAACTAAAATAGAAAAACAATAGAAACCAAAAAAACAACCAATGATCTTATCAAAGGTTGTTTTTTGAGTATCCGAATATTCCTAGGGCCTGCTAAAATTTAGCAATCTTGGGGTAAGTAACCTCATTAGCAATGCAATTTTCATGTAATCCTGGGGTCTTATTTTTAGATACGCTTTTCTCTGTTGTCTCCAGAATTGTCCCTATCATTTTTGGCTAACCTCCACGAATTCTCGATTAACCTATTACACCTCACACTTTAATAACGATAATTATACAAACAGATTGCAGCAGCACATGCTACATTTAATGATTCAAAATCATCCATTTCTATACGAACAGCCTCATCGCTATGCTCTATTGCTTGTTTAGATAAGCCATTCCCTTCATTTCCAAACATTAAAGCATACTTATCATATTTAGTTGCTTTGCTTAAAACATTATCCGTTTTAGGTAAAGTAGCAATGATTTTGCATTGTTGCCTATGTAAAAAATCTACTATTTCATCTAATTTCATTCTAACAACCGGCATTCTCATGATAGCACCTTGTGAGGACTGAACTGTTTTTTCAGCATAGATATCAGCACAATCATCAGTTAATAATACTCCATCATAACCAAAAGCTAAGGCAGTTCTTATGATTGTTCCTACATTACCAGGATCTTGAACATTTTCCAAAACAACAAATCTATCGCCGTAATCTAGTCTTACTGGTGGAATACGACAAATCGCAACATAATCATTTAACGACTTGTTATTTTGGATCTTAGCCATTACTTGATCAGATACATAAGTAGGATTTAATCTAATAAAAGACTCTTTACCTTCTCTAGCAATCAAAGTAACAACTAGATTTACTTGAGCAGCTTCTTGGATCAAATGTTTTTCTTCAATAATGAATAATCCGTATTTGTCCCTATTTTTCTTCTGCTTTAAACTACACCATTTCTTAACATTAGCATTATCAAGGGAAGTTATTATCTCCATATGACCTCTCTTTCTTTAAAAGGCCCGGGATTTCCGGACCTATGATATTTATTTAATGATATCGTGACAACGATCACAGAGACCATCTTCGTCAACATGTTCAACCACATTCCAACAACGTGGACATACATGACCATCAAACTTCTCTACTTTGATATAACCAGTAGGATATTCTTGATATTTCTCTTCAGTTAATTCAAACTGTGAAGCAATGACAAGTTGAGCAAGGTCATGTTCAGTAAGACCAACTAAACAATCTTTAAACTCATCTTTTGGACAATAGTAGATCTTAGTCTCTAATGCTTTTTTGATCATACCACTTGCCTTAGCTTCTTCCAATGCCTTTAAGATATCACTTCTAACTTGTAAGTATTTATCCCATTGAGCTTTAACAGCCTCTTCGTCATGATAAGATACTTTCTCAGGCATAGCTTCTAAGAAGATACTTTCTTTCTCTGGTTTAAAGTAACTATATACTTCTTCCATTGTATAAGATAAGATAGGTGCCCATAATCTATTTAAAGCATCAGTAACTTGATAGAACACAGTCTGAACTTGTCTTCTTCTTAAGGCATCCTTTCTTTCAATGTATAAAATATCTTTAGCGTAATCCATATAGAATGCACTGATAGTATTGCTCATGAAGTTAAATAGAACATTATTTACTGAGATGTAATCATAATTGTTATATTCTTCTAGTGTTTTTTCAATGACTTCATTAAGTTTTACTAAGACATACTTATCAACAGAATTTAATTCATCATAGCTAACAGCATCTTTCTCATAATTAAAATCTTCAGGATTGATATTACCTAATAAGAAACGGAAAGTATTTCTGATCTTACGATATTCTTCAGATGCAATCTTAAATAAGTCATCTGAACACTTTAAATCAGCTTGGAAGTCTACTGAAGCAACCCATAATCTTAAGATATCAGCACCATATTTATTGATGATATCTAATGGATTGATGGTATTACCTTCTGACTTACTCATCTTTCTTCCTTGACCATCTACTACATAACCATGGCTTAATACAGCTTTATATGGAGCTTGGCCATTAGTAGCAACACCAACGATCAATGATGAGTTAAACCAACCACGATATTGGTCAGAACCTTCAAGATATAGATCGCAAGGATAAGGATAACCTCTACGTTTGAATGTGTTATGAGATGATCCTGAATCAAACCAAACATCCATGATATCTTTTTCCTTAGTAAAGATACCATTAGGAGAATGTTCATTAGTATATCCTTCAGGTAATAAATCTTTAGCCTCTCTATCAAACCAAACATTTGAACCATATTCTTCAAATAGATCAGCTACATGATTAAATACCTTTTCATCAATGATAGGAGTCTTGTCTTCTCCATAGAAGATAGGAATAGGTACACCCCAAACTCTTTGACGAGAAATACACCAATCTCCTCTATCCTTGATCATGTTATAAATTCTAACTCTACCAAATTCATTGACCCAATTAACATTATCAATCGAATCTAATAGTTCTTTTCTGATCTTTTCAATAGAAGCAAACCATTGAACAGTAGCTCTAAAGATAACAGGTTTCTTCATTCTTTCATCATGTGGATAACTATGTGTAATCCATTTATTAGCTAATAAATGACCAACCTCATCTAACCAGATAACAACATCCTTATTGGCATCAAAGACAAACTTACCTTTTAATCTTTCTCCTGCTTCTTCCATCAAACAACCTTTATCATCAACTGGACAATAAGCAGGTAAGCCATACTTTTGACCAATATAGAAGTCATCAAGACCATGGCCTGGAGCAGTATGGACACAACCTGTACCATCTTCATCAGTAACATGGTTACCTAAGATAACAAGTGAAGTTCTTTCAGGATATAATGGATGTCTAGTAGTGATATATTCTAATTGCTGACCACTATAAGTCTTAATAACTTCATAATCAGTTAGGCCAAACTCTTTCATCAATTGATCTACTAACTTATCTAAAACGATGAGTTTTCCTTTTTCTGTCTTAACAACAGCATAAGTAAATGCTGGGTTTAAACAGATAGCAAGGTTAGCAGGGATAGTCCAAGGAGTAGTAGTCCAAATAACGAACTTTTCATCACCATCAAGAACACCTTTACCATCAACAACATCAAAAGATACATAGATAGTCATATCTTTCTTATCTTTATAGAAGATTTCACTATCAGCAACAGCACTTTCTCTCTCTGGTGACCAATAGATAGGTTTTAATCCTTGGAAGATCAAACCTTTCATAGCCATCTTACCGAAAGTACGGATTTGATCAGCCTCAAAAGATTTATGTAAAGTGATATAAGGATTGTCGTAATCAGCAACGGCACCTAAACGTTTTTCTGTTGCTTTTTGAATTTCAATCTGACTTTTAGCATATTCTTCACATTTTGCTCTAAACTCAGATGTACTCATCTTTTTACGATCATATCCTAATTTAGCCATAGCATTTTCAATAGGTAAACCATGAGTATCCCATCCTGGATAGAATGGTGTATCATAACCCATCATATGTTTTGACTTAACAACAAAGTCTTTTAAACAACGGTTCATGGCAGTTCCCATATGTAAGTTTCCATTAGCATACGGAGGTCCATCATGTAACATGAAATAAGGCTTACCCTTATTTTGTTTTGTCATTTTGTCGTATAAGTTCATCTTTTCCCATTTTTCTAAGATAAGTGGTTCTTTTTTAGTAAGATTACCTCTCATCTCAAAATCGGTCTTTGGCATTAAAAGTGTGTCTTTATAGTCCATAAACATCTCCCTCTTTTTCTATAAAAAAACGTCCTTTTATAAAGGACGTAATTAACGCGGTACCACCTTTTTTCACAGTAATATTATACTGTGCACTCGATATCTTTAACGCAGATCTACGGTACAAACTACTTATCGTAAGTACAGCTCCAAAGTGATATCTTTTAATCAATTCTGATCATCTTTCACCGACCGATGATTCTCTAATTCCTCTTAACTAAAAGCCTGTCTTTTTCAATGCTTATTTTTCTTCGTTCTTTTTAAATGGATCAGGAAGTTCTATCTCATCATACTTATTTAGCTTTTCAACTAAAACATTAACAGCATCAATGACTTCTTGACGAGAATTTTTTGTATCTGATTCATAAGTCTTTAATTGATCTATGTAACCTTGAACTTCCAATATCGCTTCTTGTATAATGTTATCGGCATTGTGCTTAGCATCATCAATCATTGAATTAGCTTCCTTCAATGCTAGTCGAGCAACATCATCTGCTTGTTTCTCTCGCATTGACAATTCCGATACAAGTAATTGGTATCTCTTTTTGATCATCAAAAACTGGTTATTAACTGTTTCTATTTGATTCTGATACATCAAAATCTTTTCGTTAAGCTGCTGGATCTGATACTCCAATCTATCAACTTCGTTATTTACTTGATAACAGTCATAACCGTTAGGGACTAAATTAAATCTTCGTAATTCACCCATAAGACACTCCTTCTACCTATACTTGTCAATACTAAGTATTATTTTACCACTTTTTTTATTAATTTGAATATCTTTTATTCTATATCTGCCTATTTTTTTAAGCGATATCACATCATCATTATTACATAAATGGTCACAATCATCAACTTCATGAAAATTAACATTAACTTCTCCAGAATTGATCTTTATCTTAGCTTTTTCTCTGCTTTTCCTCATTATAGCACTCACTACACTATCAAGTCTTAAAGAAGAGATTGTTGTAGTAAAAGATTCAAATTTAAACTGTTGAGCTTGATGAGCAACCTTTTCGAACTTAACTGAACATCTGCCTATTTGATCAAAGTAATCCACTAAATAATCAGCTAATTCGTTGCGACAATAGATATATATCTTATCATCATCTACCCAAAAATCACCAATCTTATCCGTATCAATACCTAAGTTATATACTGCTCCTTTAACATCTCGATTATCTAAAGAATTAAATCGTGTATTAAATGTAGCCATTAAACAAGTAATAACTTCCTCTGGCTTTTTATCTTTACCAATGACAAGTACTTTTCTGATAGCTTGTTGATAACCACCATAAAGATAATAATCATCACTTGTAAGATATCTACTTACTACTTCTTGACTTGCAGGATCAATAAAATTGGTAATCTGACTTATACCATTTTTTTGATAAATATAAGTATATTCATCTATTTTTTTTAGAAGTTGTTCATAACCATGATAATGTTGAAGTATATCGTTATTCACCGATCTCTATCTTCCCATCAACAGGCATTTCACTTGGAGCAAATAAGAATACATTGTTATCAACTTTCTGATAACTTCCTCTGATCGCAAATGATACACCAGTAAGGTAATCTAATAATCTTGTTCCACTGCTTTCATTTAACTTGTGAATATTAACAATAACTGCCTTACCTTTTAATAAGTATTCAGCTACTTCTTTAGCATCATCATAACTACGTGGTTCTTTAATGATCATTTTAGCATTAGAAACACTCTTAACTTGTTGATTACGAGGTTCCTCATATGCACTTGTATTTTCTTCTTCATTTAATTCTTCTTCATCATCTTCATCTTCTTCAAAGAAATTGTTGAAAAATCCTTTTTTACTTTTTTCTGCCATAACTGATCTCCTTTTTTAACAAGATTATTATACAACATTTTTATCTTTTTTTATACAAGACAATAAAGGATCACTAATGTGACCCTCATGAAATATGATACTATGACTTAAAATTTTTATTCCTTATTTTTTTCCTTTTTATATTCTGAATATAACATCCACAAAGCGATTAAGCCAAGTGGAATTGCCGCAAAAATAAATGCTGGCTCAACTATGTTCATCATTATACAGAACAATAGTACACCAAAAGCTAAATTTGTTTTTCCCATAAATTAATAATTAAAGTATGTCATTTTTGCCATAGTATCATACTTTCCACCAAAACTGCCAGAAAAACTGATTGATACTTTCTCACCAGAAGAGAATCCGATAGAAATGCCTCCAATATTAAGTGTAGAATGAGCATAAGAAGCTACTACATTAGCAGTTCCTGTACTATCAACTTTCTGTAAATCAACTTGGATTGTAACTTTCTTTAATGTTTGGGCTAAATTAACATTCACAGAATATCCAATGCCAGCATTAGGACTAGCCGAAACAAGTGAGGATTGACCAGTTTTCCAACCTACTCCTTGATAATAAGTTGAACAGCTATAATATGTAGCTGCGAAATTATCACCCCAAGCAACTGCAAAAGCATCTTTTAATCTAAACACTGGTGCAGAGTTCCATGTCGCAGTAGCAGACACTTTAATCTTATCATAAGTAGCATCATAAAATTTGCCAGTATATATAGTGATCGTCATTGATGAAGACGAAATAGTTCCTCTTGCTTTACTACTGATCAACTCACCATCTTCATCAAAATAATAAGTTTCACTCGTTATACTTAATGGAATAGTGTCTAATTCAAACTCAGGATTGTCATGCATATATTGATCTAACAAATTTTTTTCAGCATCACTAAGTTGTCCATAATCAATGTCTTGATTTTCCTCTGCATAACCTGGTAAAGAAAGTGAACACAAACACATAATTGTACAAATTATACAAATAACAATTTTCTTCATAATTTCTCCTTTTCATTATTGCCCATATCCCCATTTATAAAATTGTCTGGTTCCATTTGCCTTTAACTCCCTTCTTCTTTATGACTGCATATTATAACTACATTGTAAAGGACATAAATCGTTATTGTAAAAACTACGTAAATACAAAGCAGAATTGGGTAAAAGAATAATTATTTAATCAATCTTTCATAAGCAATACGTGGTGATCCATCATTAACATAGATAATTCCACATTTTAGAAAGCCATTTTTCTCTATTAAATGTTGCATTACTTTATTATCTGAATGAGTATCAATGCGTAAATGATCTATCTTACTAGAACAATAATCAATGATCAGATCAAATAAGCCATGTACAGTTCTATTTGAGGCAACTCTGTGTATTGTGCCATATTCACTATCACTTAGCCAATGGCCTTGTTCAATCACCTTATAAGTAGAATCTTCACCAATGATAAAAGCAAATACCCCAACAATATCATCATTTTCTTTTATAACATATAGATCATTATTACTGATATCGTTTAATAACTGCTCTTTTGTTGGTCCACCACTTGCCCATTGGTTAGGATTACCTGTATCGATCATAAATTGTCTTGCCTTTTTATAAATAACTAAAATAGATTGTAGGTCACTTTTATCAGCATTTATTATCTCCATAAAGCCTCCTTTAAAAAAGGGGCTTAGTAAGCCCCTAAGTGATAATTAAACAAGTTCTAATACACCATAGCCACCATCTTTACGTTGATAGATCACAGATACAAGATTTGTATCCTTATCTCTAAAAGCATAGAAATCATGGTCAGCTAATTCCATCTGCATGATGGCTTCATCAACATCAAGGTCATCAATAACAATTCTCTTTACTTTACTAACAACATCTTTTGAATAATCATAAGTTTCATCAGACAAGAATGTCTTAGCTAATTTTTCTTTATGGCGACGGTTCAAACGAGTCTTTTGACGACGTATTTGGTCTTCTAATTTGTCAATTGAGTCATCAATAGCATTTCTTAATTCGCGATCGACTACTTCGCTACGTAAGTAGCCGATTTTAGAAGGTATTGTAATCTCCAGTTTTACATCATTTCCATGTTTTTTAACAATAACTTGCGCTACTGTTGCCGGGTCGATCAATAGATACTTGTCTAAGAAAGACATTTTTTGAGAGATCTTACTCTCAATTTCCGGAGTGATTGTTACATCTTTTGAATAAACATTAACTTTCATACTAATTCCTCCTATATGTGTTAATATTCTAACGGTCTTTGATCTTATTCAGCCATAGATACAATTCATATAATGAATAAGAATCCAAACCGCAATATTCATACAATTGATCGTAATAGCATTGCTTAAGCTCTCCTTCGGTATCTTCCATCAAGCGATGTATCTCTACAGCTTGTGGTCCATTACCAACTTCTAAGTCTTTGTACGAATGTTCTTTATCGATCATATTCTCTAAAGTTTTTAAGGTAAAGTTGCCTCTCATCCTAACATCATAGACAACTCCTGAGATAAATGGTATAGCCATATCAACTATCCTATTTAATATAGAATCCAACTGATCTTTATATTGAGGAAAATATTGGGCTAATTCTTTGATCCTGATCTTTTCTGCTCCTGTAGCATTGTATGCTAGAATACTACCCTCTTTTGGAATATTTTCAAGCATCGATTCCAATAGTTGTAAACGATCATCTTTAACACCAATGTATTCATAATGTTTTAATTCTTTACCATCATAAACATGTAAAGAATACTGGAACAATAGAACATCAAGTGGTTTCATCTTTTCATAAGGTGGTATTGGAAATAAATCCCATTCAAAATCTATGCAAGACAAGGGAAAAATTAAGCTATCTAACCATTTATTAAGTGCTAATTTATCTAAATATAATCCTCCTAACTTATCTGCCATGATTTGAGCATATTGGACTCTATTTCCTTCAATTTGCTCAATATCAGCATCTTTAAGATAAAGTATACCTTCATCATACATCTTTTCTTTATTCTTACTAGAAACTAAAGTTAAGATACTGTTATCTTCTTTAACTAACTTTTCTGGGAAACAATCTGGAAAATAAGTACATCTTTTCTTACCAGAACAACAGCGATTTCTTTCTAGTGGTTGATCATCACTATAGTTTTTCATCTGCTCTAAGATATCGTCATGATCAAGATCTAATTTTTTCAGATATTCACTGATCTTTTTTGATCTTTTATCTTTTTTGAAACTATCAGTCAATAACCATAACTGTTCATCATCTAATTTATCTTGGCGTACATATTCTTTATTTAAGTATAACAGATAAACATCTCTAATTTCTATACCTAAATTATTAAGAACATATTTACAGAAAGACATATTCAATGACTCATCTTCACTAACATATATAGAACAACTGATAAAATATAAGTCATATAATTTATCATCAATTTTATGTGCTAATGGCACTCTAACTCTAAGATCATTATATTCAAATCTACCTTTGAATAGCCAATCACAATCATTTAATCTTTGAAATGAATCTTCATTTGTCTCATTAACTTCACCTACTGAAGCATTGTCAATGTGTAATTTTTTCATTACACTTTCGTTTATATCAATATTGATATTTAGAAAAGGAAATGGTCTATTTTCTTTATCTTCACTTGCTAATTTATATAATCTTTTACAACGTAAGAATCTTTTAATATCTGATACGTGCATATCTTTACCTCAACTATATTATAGCATACATTTGGCC
>CAVCVO010000022.1:0-5011 GCA_963606005.1 Anaerovoracaceae bacterium | reverse complement strand
TTTTTTCTTTCCCCACTTTTAGCCACATTTTTAACTTATTTATATCAAGAAGTAGGGTAAAACCAAGCAATTTTCTTTATTTTTCAATGGTTTTGAGCTGATTTTTAGCTTTTTACCACTTTTTTTATCAAAAAATGTAAAACTTTGTTGAATTTAGATGGCCTATAAAATATAATATTTGTGTGGAATATACGTCCAATATACGTCACAAAGTGGGGAATCAGCTATGTTTACAGGAGAGTTTCATCATTGTATCGATTCTAAAGGCAGGATCGCCGTTCCGGCGAAATTTCGTTACGACCTTGGTGAAAGCTGTGTGATCAGCCGTTACACTGATGGATGTTTGGCTATTTATTCCCAAGAGAGATGGCTGAAAGAAACAGAGTATCTAAACTCTCTTAATCAGAACAATGCCAAGATTCGTAAATATGTCCGTGATAGATTTAAGAACACGGAAGAACTTAACTTCGATGTTCAAGGAAGGATCAATATTCCTAGTAATCTAATGGATTTAGCTCAATTAAAAAAGAACTGTGTATTTACAGGTGCTGGTGACAGAGTCGAATTATGGTCAGAAGAAAAATATGATGAATATTGTTCTTCAACTACTGATGAAGAATTAGCTGATATCGTGGAGGAATTACCATGGAACACCAAAGCGTAATGTTAAATGAATGTATTGAGATGTTAAACATTAAATCAGATGGTATCTATGTTGATGGTACTTTAGGTAGAGCTGGTCATTCTAGTGAGATTTTAAAGAGATTAGATAAAGGGCATTTATATTGTTTCGATATCGATCAAGAAGCTATCGAACAGTCAAGAGATAAGTTAAGTGCAATATCGGATAACTTTACGATCATTCACGATAACTTCTCGAATATGACTAATGCCTTGAAAGAATATGGCGTAGAAAAAGTCGATGGTATCCTACTTGATATTGGAGTTTCTTCACCACAGTTTGATGATCCTAGTAGAGGTTTCTCATATCGTTACGATACTAGACTTGATATGAGAATGGATGAATCACAACAGCTTGATGCTTATAAGATCGTAAACGAATACGAATTTAAAGAATTAGTAAGAGTCTTAAGATATTATGGTCAAGAGAAATATGCTGTTTCTATTGCTCGTAATATTGAAAAGCAGAGAAGTATCTCACCGATTGTGACTACAGGTCAGCTTGTTGAGATCATCAAAAGATCAATGCCAGCAAAAGAGTTAGCAAAGCAAGGTCATCCTGCTAAACAAACATTTCAAGCTTTAAGAATTGAGGTCAATGATGAATTAAATAACTTATCTAAGGCTTGTGATGAAGCACTCAAATTATTAAATCCAAAAGGCAGACTTGCGATAATCACTTTCCATTCATTAGAAGATGAGATAGTCAAGAAAGTATTTAAGAAAGCCTCTAGTGCACCTGAGATCGATAAACACATACCGATTAAAGCAAGTGACATACCGTTAAGTGAATATGTCTTAGTAAATAAAAAGATAGTTACCGCAACTGAGAAAGAGTTGAATGAAAATCATAGAGCACACAGTGCCAAATTAAGAGTTATAGAAAGAAGGTAAAGAAAATGAAAAAGATGGTCATAAGAAGGAAAAGAATTAAGTGGGATTCAGTATTAGTAGCAGTATTCTTATTTTCTGCAGTTTTATATTTAGCTGCCTCAATCGGATTAAAGTCTTTTAATGTCTCTTTAGCTTCTAAAAATCAACAAAATCAACAAGAAATTGTTCAAACAAAAGCCGAAGTGGATGCAATTTCTATTCAAGTCAAGGAATTATCGGATTATAATAGAGTAATGGAAACAGTCACTGATGAAGGTTTGACTAACAGTGCTGTAGTTGTTTCCATTTCTAACTGATTATGCGTAAATTAAAAAAAGATTATAAGATCACTTTATTAACATTAGTATTAGTTTTTCTTGGAATAGCCTTACTGGCTAACATTTTGTTGTTGGATCTAAGTGGTAAGACTATTTTTTCTAATGTCGATTTTCATTCTAAAAAAGGTGTATTGATCAATAAGGGCACCATCTATCCCCAAAGAGGCAATATCTTAGATAGTGAGGGCAATATCTTGGCTCAAGATGTAACAGTCTATAAGATTGCTTTTATCTTGGATCCTTCTCATCAAGCTTATGGAACAGATGAAGAAGGTAATACGATCTTAGTGGATGATTATGTTAAAGATGTAGAATTAACAGCTACTTCTTTAGCACCAATATTAAATGCGGATGTAGATTATTTAAGAGAGAGATTAAGTCAAACCGAATACTATCAAGTTGAAATAGGCAATTATGGTAGTGATCTTTCTTATGATACAAAATTACAGATCGAAGCTTTAAACTTACCAGGTATTGTTTTTGAAAGTAGTACCTCTCGTTATTATCCTTATGGTACTTTTGCTTCTCATCTTATCGGTTATGTAGAAAATCAAACCGATGATGATAATAATTATCATTTAGTTGGTATCAGTGGCATTGAAGGAATTTTAAATGAAGAACTTACTGGACAAGTTGGTTATAGTGAATATTATTCTGATGTTAATGGTAATGCTTTAGCAGGTGGTTCAATTACTACCACTGATTCAGAAAATGGCTATAATGTTAAATTAACTTTAAATAACATCATCCAACAATCTTTAGAAGAAGCCTTGCAGAAGACAATGGCTATCTCTGATAGTGTTGATAAGGCTTGGGGTATTGTCATAGATGCTAAAACTGGTAAGATCTATGGTTATTCTTCTTATCCTAGTTTTGATCCTAATACTATGAATATTGAAGATTACAATGATTATTGTGCTACTTTACCTTATGAACCAGGGTCTACAATGAAGTCATTTATCTATGCAGCAGCTATTGATGTTGGAACATTTAATCAAAAAGATCATTTTGATGGCACGATCTTCTATGTAGATGGTAGCAGTACTGATAAGATAGTCAGAGTTAATTATGATAATGGTTTAGGTGTTCATAACTATGTAGATGAACAGATCCCTGATGCTACTTTCTATGAAGCATATTGTTGTTCATATAATGTAGGTTGTGCAGTATTACTTGAAAAATATGTTGAACCTACAGTCTATAAGGAATATATGGAAAAGTTTGGTTTCTTTAAAGAAGTAGGTGTATATGGCATTGATGAAGGTGAGTTTTATGGCTCTGCTGATTATTCTAATGCGTATAGCTTAATAACTACTACTTTTGGTCAAGGTATGAGTGCTACAGCTTTACAGATTGTTCAAGCTTATACTGCTTTTACTAATAAAGGTGTAATGGTAAAACCTTATATCATTGATGAGATAACTGATTACAATGGTAATGTAGTTTATAAAGGTCAAAAAGAAGAAGTTGGTAATCCAATCTCTGAAGAGACTGCTTCTAAAATGTTAGAGTTGATGTCAGGAGTTGTCAATTCTGGTTGGAGTATCACATCTGCCAAATATAAGATCCCACAATGTAATGTTGGTGGAAAATCTGGCACTGCCGAAGTTACTATGGAAGATGGTACATATGGTAACTTAACGATCCACTCAATGATCTTAGCTATGCCTATTGAAGATCCACAAGTATTGATTTATTTCTGTTATCAAGATAGCAACCCAAGGACATCCCAATCAATCCCTTATATCAATGAGTTAGAACAGAAGGTTGCTCAAGTTTTAAATCTTAGTAGCAACACAACAACTGAAACAGATAGTGAAAGAACAGTCTATAATGGTGAAATGGAAAATTATGTAAACCATTCATTAGATTATGTTAAGAAATATTCTGAGAAATATGATTTTGATTATGTTATCATTGGTGATGGTGATACAATCATCCGTCAATATCCTTTAGCTGATACAACTATCATTTCAGGTCAGAAATTAATGTTATTAACTTCTTTTGAAAATATCACAATGCCTGATATGACAGGATGGAATCGCAAAGAAGTCAATGCTTTTAGCCAATTAACAGGTATCAAGGTAAATATTAGTGGTAGTGGTTATGTTAAACATCAGAATATACCAAAAGGAGAATCAATAGATTCTTCAAGTGAAATAGAAGTTCAATTAGAATAGAAACAAGCTGAATGGCTTGTTTTTTTATGAGAATAAACTTAAAAAAGATTTAGAATATTTAAACTTATTTTGACAATTATTTAGTGTAGATGCAAAGCAGGAGAAACTAATGAGTTTAAGTTTGACTACATCTAAAAATAGCACAAAGTATTATATAAAGAAATGGAGGGATATTATGGCATTTTCAATTCGATTAACTAAAGAAGAAAGAGAATTAGCTGAAAGCTATGCAAAACTCAATTCTATGTCACTTGGCGAAGCTTTTAAACGAGCACTGTTTGAAAAAATAGAAGATGAATATGATGCCGCTGTTTGTCAAATGTCTTATGATGATTACCTCAAAAGCGGTGAAGAAGCAAGACCTATTTCTGAATTGTGGGATGAACTTGGTATATGAAATTTAGTGTTAAATCTACAAAAAAATTTGAAAAAGAATTTAAAAAACTAGACAAATATACTCAAAAGTTACTTAAATCCTGGATCAATAAAAATCTTGTTGGATGTGAAGATCCAAGACTACAAGGAAAAGCTTTAAGTGGTGATAAAAAGGGGCAATGGAGATATAGAATTGGGGATTATCGATTATTATGCTTTATCAATGATAATGAATTGATCATCTTGGCATTAATGATCGGTCATCAAAAGGAAATTTATGATATGTAGAAAAGTAAGTCAATGTACTTGCTTTTCTTTTTATAAAATAAAAGGCAAACCTCTTTCTTGATTCGCCAGTTTGAGGACCCAGTCCTCCTTCGTCAATGATATTTAACTATTATCATCCTATTATTTCAAACTTAATTTTCATAGTTGAATTAAAATTTATGTTAATTATAGGAATTCATCATTTTTGAAAACTAATATGATAGTGAGAGGATTATTGAAGCTTTCTCATTAGATGTAGTGGAGTATGTTTATGAATAAAGAGTATAAAACCGTAGA
>CAVCVO010000021.1:0-3674 GCA_963606005.1 Anaerovoracaceae bacterium | reverse complement strand
CTTTCTACTCTTCTTGGATTTAAATAATATTTCATAAATAACACACTCCTTTATTGGCACTCTCTTTACCCAAGTGCTAATTATATTATAGTCAATAAATTAGCACTGTCAATAGGAAAGTGCTAAAAAATTTAAAAATATTTTTTCATGAGTAATCATCAATATTTTCTGCTTTTAAGTATAAGAGAAGAAAATTATGGTAAAATAATTAATACAGACTAGGAGGGTAAAAATGGATAAACTTAATGAAGAAAAAGTCTTCCGCGATCCAATCCATGGCTATGTTAGAGTGGATGAAAGTGTTGTGTGGAAATGTATTCAGACTAAAGAATTTCAGAGACTTAGAAGGATCAAACAGCTTGGTTCTACTTCGCTAGTTTATCATACTGGTGAACATTCACGTTTTGCTCATTCTTTAGGTGTTTATGAGATTGTTAGAAGGATGATAAATGAAGTCAGAGATTTGAGGGAAAAACTGACAGATTATGAAAAAGTAACCGTGATGTTGGCTGGCCTATTACATGATATTGGGCATGCTCCTTTCTCTCATTCTTTTGAGACGATCATGAAGAGAAAACATGAAGAATATACTGTTCAGATCATTTCACAACCTTCAGAAGTTAAAAGCGTTTTAGATAGTTATTCACCACATTTAGCTGATGATGTTGCCTCAGTGATTAATGGTACTCATCCTAATGGTATCTTATGTCAACTTGTCAGTTCACAACTTGATGCTGATAGAATGGATTATCTTTTAAGGGATTCTTATTTTACTGGTACAAAGTATGGCGAGTTTGATCTTGAAAGAATATTAAGGACCATGCGCGTATCTAATGATCAACTAGTTGTTAAAGTTAGTGGTATGCATACTATTGAGGATTATATCATGGCTAGATATCATATGTATTGGCAAGTTTATTACCATCCAGTAAGTAGAAGCTATGATGTTTTATTAAAGAACATCTTTAAAAGATTAGTAGATCTTTACTTAGGAGATCCTGAAAAGATCTTAAAAGAATATCCAATGTATCGAGCATTATTGACTAAAGAAGTGATGAGTAATGAAGATATTTATTTATTGGACGATCCTTGTTGTCTTTATTCTTTTCAATTGATGCGTAAGGGTGATGATGAAATCCTAGCAGATCTTACTAGAAGATTATTAGATAGAGATTTATTTAAATATTGTAATATTGACAAGAGTGATGAGATATTGAAACGTTTGAAAGAAAAAGATTTTGATCTTGATTATTATTTCTATCAAGATCATCAAACGCAGAATCCTTATTCACCTTATAATGGTAAGACTCATAGTATTTGGGTATTATTAGAGAACAAAGAGATAGGTGAGTTGTCTTCTATCAGTAACATTGTTTCTTCGATATGTCAGAATAGTTCATATCAAGATGAAAAGATATTTTTTCCAAAGGAAGTACTATAGTGGTTGAAAATGTATATTTGTTAGAGAGTGATAATATTGATCCTTATCACAACCAAGCATTGATCGATTATTATTTAGAAAACATACCGGATGATAGTATGATCTTTGTTATGTGGCAAAATAATAGTTCTGTTCTTTTAGGTAATGAAAAGAGTGCATATCAACAAGTTAATGTATCACAATTACAACTAGAGCATACTGATCTAGTAAGGAGAAGCACTTTTGGTAAAAGTGTATACAATGATACAGGTGTATTAAATTATGCTTTTCTTCTTTATTTGAACAATTATGATATCAATAAACAGATCAATGTCATTTATCAAGCATTAAAAAGATTTGATCTGCCTTTATATATGAATAAAGAAAATGAAATCTGTTTAAAAGAAAAAAGGGTAACAGATAACTTTTATCTAACGAGATTGGAAAAATGTTTGCATGCTGGTTCAATCTATTGGGATTGTGACAAAGGCAAAAGAGCAAGGCTATTAAAAGATAGTAAGAGTAAAAGTGATATCATCAATATCACCGAGCAAAACCCATTGATCTATTATTCTGATTTAAAAAAAGCTATATTACAATCTTTAGCTGATAAATATGGCCATATATATAGGATTGCACAAGAAAAAGATTTAGAAGATACTATCGATAAATATCGTAGTTATAAATATATCTATCAGACTGATAAGCCTTATACTATCATCGTCAAAGGTAATTGTGATTTTGGCATGACTCAGATGTATTGTGATATGTTGAAAAGACAGATCATCAATTTAGATGTATATCTACCAAATGATGAAAGTCAACAGACTAGTGAAGTCATCTATCGTTGCTTTAATGATCTGATCATAGATGATGTCTTGTTCCGTAAAAGACTAAACGATATTGATGAAAAGTATCATAACGACCTCAAAAAATTATATTCGGCCGTAAAGAAAGAGTGTTATAGAATATGAGTAAAAATTTTATTAAGAGATTGATCGTAATGATCATAAGTGGCATTATCATTGGTTTGGGAGTTGCTTTCTTTGTTAAAGCAGAGTTGGGGGCTGATTCTATGACGACCTTTGAACAAGGTTTATCAGTCAGTTTCAATATAGATCTAGCATTATGTAGCATAATCGCTAATGCCTTATTTGCCATACTTACATTGTTTGTAAATGCTAAAGCATTAACTATACCAACACTTATCTATCCCTTGTTTATTTCATTGGGAATTAAGTTAACAAATATGTTCTTGCCTAATGTAAGTAGCACAGAGATGAGGATAGTGTATATGTTTATTGGTTTGATCATGATCGGTGTAGGTATTGGTCTTGGTTCAAATTGCGATTGTGGCAATAACCCTTATGATGGATTTGTCTTATGTTTATCAGAAAAGATCAAATTTCAATATAAATATGTCAGAATGGTCTTGGATGCTATCATATTAGTAGTGGGAATATTACTAAAAGGCAGCTTTGGTATTGGAACGATAGTAGCTATCGTACTGCAGGGAGCCATTGCTCAATGGTTCATCGAAAAGTTTAAAAAGAGCAAAACATTAAAGAACTTCATAGGCTAGTGAGTGTAATGACTCACTTTTCTTTTACTTTTATAAAATATTTATACAAAAACATGAAAGTATAAAAAATATTGATATAAAAACTATTGCAAATAATTTTTATGATGTTTATAATCATAACACGATATAGGAGATGAAAAGAATTGAGTGTTAGAGCTATAGACGTTGCCTACAACCTACTACTAGATCATAAAGAAGGAATGCCTTTTAAAGAATTATGGGCAGAAGTAAAAAGCGAAATGGGATATGATGACAAAATGGCATCAAAGAAGATTTCCCAATTCTATACTAACCTTTCTCTTGATGGACGCTTCGTTAATCTTGAAAGTAACTTTTGGAACTTAAAGACTTATTGTAAATACGATGAGGTTGCTGTAAGTGAAGAAGAATTACAAGATAATGACGACACTGAAGAAAACAGCGATGATGAATATCAAGATGATGAAGTTGTAGAAAGCGAAGAAGAAGAGTTTTAAAAAGCAGAAGTTATGTAAAGAGCTTCTGCTTTTTCTCTTTAATTGGTACACGACTAATTATCACCACGTATTATATATTACTTAATACAAAGGGTTGTAATAGCGCAATGTAAGTTTATTAATATTTGGGCAAGTAAAATGAAAAGCAGAAGTTATTGGCTTCTGCTTTATTTTTAAAAACTATTAATCTATTAAT